>DATDES010000180.1:0-7484 GCA_036522975.1 Burkholderiaceae bacterium
CATCACCTGCGACAGCGCCACGAAGCCGAGCTCGGCGTTGCCGGTCATCACGAACTGGAAGGTCTGGGCGATGTTTTCACCCTGTACGAACCTGGGCTCGAGAGAGTTCAGCAGCCCGAGCCGGGTCAGGGCCTCGATGGCGGCTCGGCCGTAGGGCGCGGTCTTTGGGTTGGCCAAGGCCAGCTTGGCGAACGGCGCCGTCCTGAGCACCTCGCCACGACTGTCGACGAAGCCCGGCTTCGCCGACCACAGGACGAGGCTGCCGATGGCGTAGGTGAAGCGACTCGACGCCTCGGCCAGGCCCTCCTGCGCCAGCTTGGCCGGCGTTTCGTCGTCAGCCGACAGGAAGGCCTGGAACGGCGCGCCGTTCCTGATCTGGGCGTAGAAAGCGCCCGTCGCACCGAAGGCCAGCTGCGCCTTGTGGCCGCTGGTCTTCTCGAACTCCGCCGCAATGAGTCTCATCGGGGCGCTGAAGTTTGCCGCCACCGCGACCAGGACAACGTCGGCGCGCGCGCCGGCCGCCGCGAAGGCGAGCGAGGCGGCGAGTGCAATGGCCAACTGTCGGGCAAGTGGCACTGAAGGGCTTCCTGCGAGGAGCGATTCCGCGCGCAGGATATCGCCCCATGGCCGGGGCAAGGTTGGCGACGCGGCTGCTGCGCAGCCGCCCTCAGTGCAGCGCCGACAGGAACTGCTTCAGCTCGGGCGACTGGGGGGCGTCGAACAGGGTGCCCGGGGGTCCCACCTCGTGGATCCGGCCGGCGTGCATGAAGACCACCCGGTCGCTGACCTTGCGCGCGAAGTTCATCTCGTGCGTGACCATCAGCAAGGTCATGCCTTCCTCGGCGAGGCGCTCGACGGCGCGCAGCACTTCGCCGACCAGTTCGGGGTCCAGCGCGGAAGTGATCTCGTCGCACAGCATCACGCTGGGCTCCATCGCCAATGCGCGCGCGATCGCCACGCGCTGCTGCTGACCGCCGGAGAGCTGGTCCGGCCAGGCGTCGAACTTCTCGGCCAGGCCGACCCGTTCGAGCAACTCGCGCGCCGCTGACTCGGCCTCGGCGCGGCCGCGCTGCTTGACCAGGGTCGGCGCCAGCATCACGTTGCGGCCGACTGTCAGGTGCGGGAACAGGTTGAAGTTCTGGAAGATCATGCCGACGTGCTGGCGCAGCGCGCGCATCGCTTTGGCGTCGCCATGGCGCAGGGCTTGGCCGTCGACCTCCAACTGGCCTTCCTGGAATTCCTCGAGGCCGTTGATGCAGCGCAAGAGCGTGCTCTTGCCCGAGCCGCTCTTGCCGATGATGGCGATGACTTCGCCGCGTGCGACCTCGAGGTCGATGCCCTTGAGCACCTCGTTCGTGCCGAAGCGTTTGCGCAGCGTGCCGACACGAACGATCGGCGCAGCATTTTCAGTGGGCACGGCGCAGCTTCCTTTCGAGTTGCTTGCTGGCGGCCGAGATCGGCCAGCACAGCGTGAAGTACATCAGGGCCACGCAGGCATAGACGGTGAAGGGGCGGAAGGTGGCATTGGTGATCATCGTGCCGGCCTTGGTGAGCTCGATGAAGCCGATCACCGACGCCAGCGCCGTGCCCTTGATGACCTGGACCAGAAAGCCCACCGTCGGCGCGACCGCGATGCGCAGCGCCTGCGGCCCGATCACGTGGCGCATCTTCTCGCCGAAGGAGAGGGCCAGGCTGTCGGCGGCCTCCCACTGGCCCTTCGGGATCGCCGCAACGCAGCCGCGCCAGATCTCGGCCAAGAAGGCGCTGGTGTAGAGCGTGAGGGCGACGGCCGCGGCTACCCAGGCTGACACGTTGATGCCGAAAAGCGCCAAGCCGAAGTAGGCCAGAAAGAGCTGCATCAGCAGGGGCGTGCCCTGAAACAGTTGCACGAAGGCCGAAACGCCAGTCTCGGCGCCGCGCAGTTTGGCCAGGCGCAGCAGCAGCAGGCCCAGCCCGACCAGGCCGCCGCCGACGAACGCGACAAGGGACAGCGCGACGGTCCAGCGCCCGGCCAGAAGCAGGTTGCGGAAGATGTCCCAGAGGCTGAAGTCGACCATCGTTCGGTCCCGCCTATCTGCCTGCGTTGGGCATGCGCCCGAACAGCCACTTCGGCCCGATCCAGTTGAGCAGGTGGCGCAATGCGATCGACAACGCGAGGTAGATCGCGGTGGCAACGATGAAGGCCTCGAAGGCGCGGAAGTTGCGACTTTGGATCAGGTTGGCGTAGTAGCTCAGCTCCTGCGCCGCGATCTGCCCGCACACCGCCGAGCCGAGCATCACGATCACGATCTGGCTGACCATCGCCGGCCACACTCGCGCCAGCGCCGGCGGCAGAACGACGCGGATGAAGACCTGGCGCTCGCTCAGCGCCAGGCTGCGCGCCGCTTCGATCTGGCCGCGCGGCGTGCCTTCGATGCCGGCACGCGCGATCTCGGCGGCGTAGGCGCCCAGGTTGACCACCATCGCGATCACCGAGGCGATCTCGGGCGTCAGCTTCACGCCCAGGCTGGGCAGGCCGAAGAAGATGAAGAACAGCTGCACGATGAAGGGTGTGTTGCGGATGAGCTCGACATACACGCCCACCACCGCACTCAACCATGCCGGGCCCCAGGCCCGGGCCCAGCCGCAGGCGACGCCGATGGCCACGCCGACCACCGCCGAAACGGCGGTCAGCCCGACTGTGAAGGCCGCGCCGCGCACCAACTGCGGCCACCCCTGCAGAACGGCGACGAAGTCGAGCGCGACCATCGGGCTTCAGTTCGGCAGTTCGCCCGCCGGGCGGCCGAGCCAGCGGTTGGCCATCTTGTCGATGTCGCCCGAGGCCTTGGCCGCGGCAATGATCTCGTTGACCTTCAGGCGCAGCTTGTCCTCGCCCTTGCCCACGCCGATGAAGTTCGGCGAGTCCTTCAGCACGAACTTGTATTCGGCGCCCAGGGTCGGGTTGCGCGCCATCATGTTGCCGGCCACCGAGGCACCGGTGGCGATGACCTGCACCTGGCCCGAGACGAAGGCCGAGACCGTGGCGTTGTTGTCTTCGAAGCGCTTGATGTCGGCGCTGGACGGCGCGATCTTCGTCAATTCCAGGTCTTCGATCGCGCCACGTGTCACGCCGACGGTCTTGCCGGCCAGGTCGGCCGCGGTCTTCACCGTCATGCCCTTGGCTGCGAACACGGCCTGGAAGAAAGGCGAGTAGGCGGCGGTGAAATCGATCACCTTCTCGCGCTCGGCGTTCTTGCCCAGCGTCGAGATCACCAGGTCGGCCTTCTTGGTCTGCAGGTAGGGAATGCGGTTCGCGCTGGTCACGGGCACCAACTCGACCTTCACGCCGAGCTTGGCGCCGATGTGGTTGGCCATGTCGACGTCCAGGCCCTGCGGTTTCAGGTCGGTGCCGACGAAACCGTAGGGCGGAAAGTCGGTGGGGATCGCGATGTTGATGGTCTTGCGCGACATCACCTCGTCGAGCGCGGTCTGGGCCCGGGCGCCGCTGGTGGCCAGCAGGGTGAGGGCGCCCGCGGCAGCGATCAGGTGGCGACGGTGGAACTTCGTGAACATGCTCATTTCTCCTGGCTGCGCCGGCTCCGGCTCCGGGCGCGGGTTGTGGAAGGGGATGGACGAGGGTCGAGTGACGGGTGGGTTGGTCGAGCGAGCGGCGGCGTGTCGCGTTCGTATGCAAGCGAGACGCAAGCGGCGTGCCAGCCGCGTCGGCAGGCCGGTCGCTGACAATCCAGCCATGGCCCTGATCACGCTTTCCAACGCCCACCTCGCCTTCGGCCATGTCGCCCTACTCGACGGCACCGGTTTCTCGCTCGACGCCGGCGAACGCGTCGCGCTGATCGGGCGCAACGGCACGGGCAAGTCATCGCTGCTGAAGATCCTGACCGGCCTGGAGCGGCCCGACGACGGGGTGCTGCAGTTTCAGCAGGGGCTGCGCCGCACCTATGTGCCGCAGGAGCCGCAGTTCGACGCCGATGCCACCGTGTTCGAGGCGGCCAGCGAGGGCGCGGCCGAGGCCCGGGCCTTGCGCGAACGCTACGAGCAGCACGCGCCCGGCGACGACCTCGACGCGTTGCAGACGCGCATCGAGGCGCTCGATGGCTGGATGTGGGAGCAGCGCGTGACCGAGACGCTGCAGCGCCTGCACCTGAACGGCGAGGCGCGCGTGGCCGCGCTTTCGGGCGGCACAAAGAAGCGCGTTGCGCTGGCGCAGGCCCTGGTGGCGCACCCCGACGTGTTGTTGCTCGACGAGCCGACCAACCACCTCGACCTGGATGCGATCGAGTGGCTGCAGGGCCTGTTGTCGACGTGGACCGGCGCGCTCCTGTTCGTCTCGCACGACCGCGCCTTCATCGATGCAGTGGCCACGCGGATCATCGAACTCGACCGGGGTGTGCTCCGTTCCTACCCCGGCAACTACGCGGCCTACGAGCTGACCAAGGCACGCGAACTGGAATCCGAAGCCCTGGCCAGCGCCCGCGCCGACAAGCTGCTGGCACAGGAAGAGGTCTGGGACCGAAAGGGCGTTGAGGCGCGGCGCACGCGCGCTGTCGGCCGCGTGGTGCGGCTGGAGCGATTGCGCGCGCAGCGTGCGGCGCGGCGCGAGTCACTCGGGCAAGTGCGGCTGGAAATAGACGCCGGCGTGCCGAGCGGCAAGCTCGTGGCCGTGCTGGACGACGTGTCGTTCCGCTTCGACGAACAGGGCCCGTGGCTGATCGACCGATTCACCGCCACCTTCTTGCGCGGCGACAAGGTCGGCCTGGTCGGGCCCAACGGCGTCGGCAAGACCACGCTGTTGAAGCTGATCCTCGGCCAGCTCGAACCGGTGCGCGGCACGGTCAAGCGCGGCAGCAAGATGCAGGTCGCCTACTTCGACCAGATGCGCGACGCGCTCGACCTCGAAGCCACGCTGGCCGACACCATCAGCCCGGGCAGCGAATGGATCGAGTTCAACGGCCAGCGCAAGCATGTGATGAGCTACCTGAACGATTTCCTGTTCTCGCCCGAGCGTGCCAATTCCCCTGTGCGCACGCTGTCGGGCGGTGAGCGCAACCGCTTGCTGCTGGCGCGCCTGTTCGCGCTGCCGGCCAATGTGATCGTGCTCGACGAGCCGACCAATGACCTCGACATCGACACGCTCGAGCTGCTCGAGGAACTGCTGCTCGGCTATGCCGGTACCGCCTTCATCGTCAGCCACGACCGGCGCTTCGTCGACGCGGTGGTGACCAGTACCGTGGCCTGGGAGGGTGACCCGGCCTTCGGCGGGCGGCCGGGCCTGTGGCGCGAGTACGAAGGCGGCATCACCGACTGGCAGACCCAGCGCGAGCGCAGCCGCGTCGTCGCGCCACCAGCGGCCGCGCTGGCGCCGCCCCCTCCACCTGCCGCACCGGCGGCCCCGCGCAACAAGCTCGGCTACAAGGACCAGCGCGAACTCGACGCGCTGCCGGCGCGCATCGCGGCGCTGGAAAGCGAGCAGAAGGCGATCGCCGAACTCACCGCCGACCCGTCGCTGTACACGCGGGACCCGCAACGGGCAACCGACCTGCATGCACGCTACGCGCAGATCGACGATGAGTTGTTGGCCGCGCTCGAGCGCTGGGAGGCGTTGGCCGCGCGCTAGCGCGCGGCCCGCCTGGGCTAGTTTCTCGAGCTGCCGAACCAGCTGTCGTTGGTGGCGACCGGGTGGGTGCGGCTCACGATCAGCCCGCCTTGGAGGTACAGCGCATTGAGCAGGCGCATTGCCCGGCTGCGGTTCAGGCCCGGCCATTCGGCCATCTCGCGCAGGTTGGCGCTGTCGCGGTGCAGGCGGTTGACGGCGGCCTGGACCACGCCCGTGAGCACCACCTCGCGCAGGTTCATGCCCAGAGCGACACGATAGGCGGCGGGGCCGGAGATCTCAGGCAAGAGCAGTTCGCGTGAACCGCGCATCGCCAGTTCCCAGGTGACTGGCCCGAGCGGCTGGTACAGGTGCGGCTCGCCGACCAGGGCGGCCTCGGGGTCGCCGGGCGGGCGCAGCACGGCCGGCTCGACGCGCAGGACCTGCAGGTCCGACAGGCGCTGGGCCAGGAACTCGTGCATCGGCAGCGGGCAATGCGCCAGGCGCTCGGTCGGGAACACCGTCAACGGCACCACCCGGAGGCCGCACTGCATGTAGATTGCCAGCGAGCGCGCGTGGCGCACGCAGGCGGCGAGTACTTCGAGCAACTCGGTGTGGCGGCCGTCCTGCTCGAAGCGCAGCAGGTCCTGCAGCAGCGAGGGGTTCAGCGAGGACAGCCGAGTCAGCGATTCGTCGGCCCCTTCGCGCTTGAGCTCGTCGAGATAGCGTCGGAATGCGCTCACGCGCATCAGCTCGGGTTCGCCCAGCGGCAGGGTGGATTCAAACGTCAATTCGGTCAACTCCGGCGAGGCCGCCTCGTTACCATTTGTTCGGGTCGAATGGTAATCGGGTCGACCAGCGGCCGTATCCCCCTATCAGCGGTGGTTTGGAGCTGATCGCGCGCGTCGCGCAGTGCGCGCCAGAGCCGCGACTCCTGCGCGGTGGCGAAGTTGATGCGCATCAGCGTGCTCGGCCGTGGCGTGGCATGGAACAGGCTGCCAGGCGCCAGAAGCCAGCCCTGGCTATGCAGGAGGGCGGCCAGACGGTCGACGTCGACGCCGGTCTCGAGCCACCCGAACAGGCCCTGCGGCGGCGCGGCGAAGCTGAACCCGGCCTCCTCGGCCAGGCGCGCGCAACGCTGACGCGCGGCTGCCAGGCGTGTCACCACCCGCTCGGCGTGGCGGCGCAGGCTGCCCTGCTCGAGGGTGATGGCCAAGGCCCGTTCGGCCAGGGCCGGGGTGGTCAGGGCGGTCAGCAGTTTGCGGTCGATGATCCGCTCGATCATCGCCGGCGAGGCCGCGACGAAGCCGACCCGCCAGCTCGGGGTCAGGATCTTGGAGAAGCCGCAGATGTAGACCGTGCGCTGGAGCTGGTCGAGTGCGGCCAGGCGCGGGGCCTGCGCCGGCGCCAGCCAGGCATAGGTGTCGTCCTCGACGACGGTCAGGCCGAAGGCCTCGGCCAGCTTCAGCAACTCGTGCGCGGCGGCCAGCGGCAGGGTCGCGCCGGTCGGGTTGTGCAACACCGACACGGTGATGTACACCCGCGGCCGGGCGCTGCTTTCGAGGTGCCGGCGCATGGCGGCCAAGTCGGGACCGGCCGCGGTGCGCGGCACCGGCGCGAGCTTGACGCCCATCTGCGCCAGGCGCGCGAACTCGACCGCCCAGCCGGGCTCGTCGACCAGCACCGTGTCGCCGGGTGCCAGTAGCAGCCTGGAGACGATGTCCAGGGCCTGGGTTGCGCCGGCCGTGGTCACGATCTGCTGCGGGCCAGCCGTGATGCCCAGGCCAGCCAGGCGCAGTGACAAGGCCGCGCGCAGCCGGGCGTCGCCGGCCGGCTCGCCGTAGCGCAGGCTGGCCGGCTCCTTAACGTCGTCGGCCAAGGCCCGGCGCATCGC
>DATDES010000181.1:0-3270 GCA_036522975.1 Burkholderiaceae bacterium
GCTGATGCTTTCGCGCGCGGTCAGCGCGAAGATCCGGCAGAACCTGTTCTGGGCCTTCTTCTACAACGTGGTGGGTATTCCGCTGGCCGCCTTCGGCGCGTTGAGCCCGGTCCTGGCGGGCGCGGCGATGGCCTTGTCCAGCGTCAGCGTGGTCGGCAATGCGCTCTTGCTGCGGCGCTGGAAAGCGCCCGAGCCGATCGACGCGCCGGCCGCAGCATGACGAAGGCCGCCCGCAGGCGGCCCGTGCATGAGCTGAAGCGCAGGCTCAGCGAAACTTGCTCTGCGGCACCGTGTGCAGGTCGCTCGGCAACGAGGCCAGGTAGTTGGCCATCGCCCTCAGTTCCGCATTGCTGAACTGCTTGACCTGCCCACCCATGATAGGGTTGCCGCGGCCGACCTGCGGGTTGCCGTCGGTCTTGTAGGACTTCAGCGCCACGTACAGGAAGTCGGCATGCTGACCGGCGAGCTTCGGGTAGCTGGCGTCGATGGGCTTGTTGAAATTGGCACCGTGGCACGAGGCGCAGGCCCCCTTGGTCAGCAGGGTCGCGACCTCGGCCGGCGCCGCTGCAGGCTGCTCGGGCGTCGTGCGGCCATCCTTGCCGTGCTGCTCGTAGTAGGCCGCGACATCGGCGATGTCCTGTTCGCTCAGCGAGGTCGCGATGCCGCGCATTGTCGGGTGCTTGCGCTCGCCCTTCTTGTAGGCGTTGAGCGCAGCAACGATGTACTTGCCGCTCTGGCCCGAAATCATCGGCACCTTGTGAATCTCGGGAAAGCTGGCCTGGTAGCCCTTGATGCCGTGGCAGCCGATGCACATCGCGACCTTGCTCTCGATGACGGTGTGCGCCGGCTTGGCGGCCTGCGCCTGGGCGGTGGAAGCAGCACCGGCCAGGGCCAGCAGGATCGAGCAGAACAGCGCTTTTTTCATGGACGGAGTGGGTGGCGTTCGGGTCAGCCGGGGATTATAGGGGGCCACTTATACTGATCCGCACCCTGCACACGGCTCGCACGCGGCCTCAGCCCATGACCAAGTTCCAAGGCTCCGCCCAGTACGTCGCAACGCCCGACTTGATGCTGGCGGTGAACGCGGCGATCACCCTCCAGCGGCCGCTTTTGGTCAAGGGCGAACCGGGTACCGGCAAAACGATGCTGGCCGAGGAAGTCGCCGCGGCGCTGGAGATGCCGCTGTTGCAATGGCACATCAAGAGCACCACCAAAGCCCAGCAGGGCCTGTACGAGTACGACGCCGTCAGCCGCCTGCGCGACAGTCAGCTCGCCGGCGCGGATGGCGCCGAGAAGGTGCGAGACATCCGCAACTACATCGTCAGGGGTGTGCTGTGGCAGGCCTTCACGGCCGAGCAGCCAGTGGCGCTCCTGATCGACGAGATCGACAAGGCCGACATCGAGTTCCCGAACGACCTGCTGCGCGAACTCGATCGCATGGAGTTCTACGTCTACGAGACGCGCGAGCTGGTCAAGGCACGGCACCGCCCGGTGGTCTTCATCACCAGCAACAACGAGAAGGATCTGCCTGACGCCTTCCTGCGCCGCTGCTTCTTTCACTACATCAAGTTCCCCGATGCCGACACGATGAAGGCCATCGTCGACGTGCACTTCCCGGACCTGAAGAAGGAGCTGCTGGCCGCGGCGCTGAAGAACTTCTACGACGTGCGCAACCTGCCGGGATTGAAGAAGAAGCCCTCAACCTCGGAGTTGCTCGACTGGCTGAAGCTGCTGGTCGCCGAGGACATCCCGGCCGAGGCGCTGCAGAGCAAGGACGAGAAGGTCGCGGTGCCGCCGCTGGTCGGCGCGCTGCTGAAAAACGAGCAGGACGTGACCCTGTTCGAGAAGCTGGTGTTCATGCAGAGGCACAACCGGTGAGCGTCGCCGATCCCCGCTCCGGTCAGCGGCCAAAGCCCAGGATCTGAAGTGCAAAGCGCGGCTCGATCGCACCACCGTCGGACGTTCGCCGCGCCATCAGATCGATCGACGCGTGCGGCGCAAGCCACCAGCGCAAGCCGACGGCAGGAACCACACCCGCCTCCTCGGCCGACACCTGCATGAACAGCAGATTGCGCTCCTCGTCGCGATACAGCCCCGACAGGGTGGCGCGGGTGCGCAGGCCCGCGCCCAGATCGCAACCCACTTTCATTGCCAGTGCCCACTGCGGGTCCAACCGCCACAGACCGCCAGCGGCAACGAGCGCACGGTCGGTCTGCAAGCGCGGCCTGTCCTCCTGGCGCGAGCCGGCCCAGCCCAGGCGCGCGGACGCAGTGAGGTCGTCGGCGCGCAGCGTCACGAGTTGGTCGACCTCCAGTTCGACGCGGCTCGGACCGGTGTCCAGCGGCCGCACGCGCGGCGTGGCCACACGCATCTGCAGACGGTCGCGCCCGCACTCGCGCGACACCTGTTGCTCGCGCTGTTCGGCAGTCGAATCGGCGAACGGTTCGAGGGTGCAGGTTTCGGGCGACTGGAAGGCACGCGATGGCAGCAGGGGCGCGGCGAACGCGGCCGCAGCCGGCACCAGGACCGACACGGCGCACAGGATCGTCCAAGCCGTGGGTCGCCGCTGATTCATGGATTGATGATGCGATGATGCGTGCCCATGCGCCGCGTGAAAAAGACCGCTTCCCGCCGAGGCCGTAACCGTAACAGGCAACAAGCCGTTTCAGGGCCGACATCATGACCTGGCCGCCCCCGGTGCGGCTGGCGGGCGAACACGCCACGTTGGAGCCGCTCGCGCACTTGCACGCGAATGCGCTCGCCGACGCATCGGGCGACGGTGAACTCTGGAAGCTCTGGTACACGAGCATTCCAAAGCCCGATGGCATGGGCGCCGAAATCGAGCGGCGCCTCGCGCTGCAGGCGCGCGGATCGATGTTGCCCTTTGCCGTGCTCGATGCCGGCGGCACCCCGGTGGGCATGACCACGTACATGAACATCGACGCCGTCCACCAGCGCGTGGAGATCGGCAGCACCTGGTACGCCGCGAGGGTGCAGCGCTCGCCCTTGAACACCGAGTGCAAGATGATGCTGCTGGCCCACGCGTTCGGAGGGCTCGACTGCATCGCGGTCGAGTTCCGCACCCACCGCCTGAACACCCAGAGCCGGCGCGCGATCGAGCGCCTGGGCGCGCAACTCGACGGCATGCTGCGCTGCCACAGCCGCGCCAGCGATGGCAGCCTTCGCGATACGGCGGTCTACAGCATCACGGCGGCCGAATGGCCAGCGGTGCAGGCGCACCTGTCATGGCAGCTCGCACGTCCGCGTTGA
>DATDES010000182.1:0-5197 GCA_036522975.1 Burkholderiaceae bacterium
CCGATGCGATCGCCGCCAGCGCCTCGCCGCGAAAGCCCATCGTGGCGACGCCTTCGAGGTCGGCCAGGCTGGCGATCTTGCTGGTCGCATGCCGGCGCAGCGCCAGCGCGAGTTCATTTCGGCCTATGCCGATGCCGTCGTCTTCGACCACGATCTGGCGCACGCCGCCAGCCGCCAGCTTCACGCTGATCTGCGACGCCCCGGCGTCGAGTGCGTTGTCGACCAGTTCGCGAACCACCGACGCAGGGCGCTCGACGACTTCGCCGGCCGCGATCTGGCTGACGAGTTCGTCTGGCAGGTCGCGGATCGGGCGCCGAGTCGGGTCGATCGCGGCGCGAAGGGCTGCAGTCATCGCGCCATTGTCGCAGCCACGCCGGCTGGCCACGGGCGGGAAAGGATAATCCCGCCCCATGCCCGAAGCCGTATCCCTGGTCCTCGATTTCATCCTCCACGTCGACGTCCACCTGCAGTCCTTCGTCCAGAACTACGGCGCCTGGGTCTACGCTCTGTTGTTCCTGATTGTGTTCGTCGAAACCGGCGTGGTCGTGATGCCATTCCTGCCCGGCGACTCGCTGCTCTTCGTCGTCGGCGCGCTGTGCGGCGTCGGGCTGATGAGTTTGCCGCTGTCGATGGCCCTCTTGATCGCCGCGGCGGTGCTCGGCAACCAGACCAACTACACGATCGGCCGGGCGTTCGGGCCGCGGGTGTTCCAGTGGGAGCAGAGCCGCTTCTTCAACAAGCGCGCCTTCGAGCAGGCGCATGCCTTCTACGAGCGCTACGGCGGGATCACGATCGTGCTGGCGCGCTTCATGCCCTTCGTGCGCACCTTTGCGCCCTTCGTGGCCGGCGTGGCGCAGATGACGCGCAGCCGCTTCAGCTTCTACGATGTCAGCGGTGGCACGCTGTGGGTCGTCAGCCTCGTCGGGGCGGGCTACCTGTTCGGCAATATCCCCTGGGTCAAAGACAACCTGAGCAAGATCATCTGGGCGATGATTCTGATCCCAGGCCTGATCGCGATCGTTGGCGCTTGGAGGGCGCGCCGGACACAGGCCTCAGGCGTGGCAGACGGCCTGCGCTAGGCCGACGTACTCGTCGACCGGAACCTCTTCGGCCCGACGCTGCGTATCGAACGCGCCACCGAAGCCCCGGTCCTCCAACCAGCGGCCGAGGGTGTGACGCAGCAACTTGCGGCGCTGCGAGAAGGCAACCTGTACCAACTCTGCGAGCAATTGCGCGTCGAGCGCCGCAGGCGCCGGCCACGGCATCATGCGAACGATCGCCGATACCACCCGCGGCGGCGGATCGAAAGCTTCCGGCGCCACGTCGAACAGCGATTCGATGTGGTAGCGCCACTGCAGCATCACCGACAGACGACCGTAGTCCTTGTTGCCGGGGGCCGCAGCCATGCGCTCGACGACCTCCCGCTGCAGCATGAAGTGCTGGTCCTGCACGGCAGCCGCGGCGGGGAGCAGGTGAAACAGGATCGGCGTCGAGATGTTGTAAGGCAGGTTGCCGCAGATGCGCAGCTTGCCGCCGCACTGCGCCGCCAGGGCCGCGAAGTCGACCCCGAGCACATCGGCCTCGATGACCGCGAGCGCCGGGTTCTTGCGCAGTCGTGCTGCCAGGTCACGGTCGAGCTCGATCACGCGGAGGCGCTGGCTGCGCTCAACCAGCGGCAGCGTCAGCGCGCCCAGCCCAGGGCCGATCTCGACCAGTGCTTCGCTTGGCTGCGGATCGATCGCCGCGACGATGCCGTCAATGACGCCGTGATCGACAAGGAAGTGCTGGCCGAAGCGCTTGCGCGCCTGGTGCTTCACCGTGCGACTGCCAGGTTCAAAGCGGCGCTTCGCGAAACTCGACGTAAGCGCGGGCGCGCACCTCGCGTACCCATTCCGCATAGGCCGCTTCGAACTTGCGCTCGCGCAACGCGGTGCGCGCCTGTTCGCGCAACTGCTTGGCATCGAGCGCGACATTGCGCCGCTCGACGACCTGGATCAGGTGCACGCCAAAGCGGGAGACCACCGGATTCGACAGGCCGCCGATGGCCAGGCCATTCATGGCCTGTTCGAACTCGGGTACGAACTGGCCCGGCGTGGTCCAGCCCAGATCGCCGCCCGCATTGGCGCTGCCATCGAGCGAATGCTCTCGCGCCAGGTCTTCAAAGCGCCTCGCGCCGGATTCGATCTGGCGCTTGAAGTCGGCCAGGCGTTCCTGGATCGCCTGTGCACTCAGTTGCGGCGAGGGCCGGAGCAGGATGTGGCGCGAGCGGGTCTGTGTCACGCGAAAGGCCTTGCCGTCGTTTCGCTCGACCAGTTTCAACACATGGAAACCCGCTCCGGTGCGCAACAGCGTGGGGGACACGTCGCCGCTGTTCATGGGGCGCACAACCTCGAGAAAGGCGTCGGGCAGGCGGTCGGCCGCCCGCAGCCCGATCTCGCCGCCATTGGCCCTGTTCGCGTCTTCCGACACCTCCCTGGCGACGGTACCGAAGGCTTCGCCGCCGCGCACGCGCGCCAGCGCGGCTTCGGCGCGCGCGCGTCGCTCGGCGGCCACCCCGTCGCTGGCTCCTTCGGGTACGGTGACCAGCACCTGCGCGATGTTGTATTGGACTTCGCCGGCAGCCGCGCCGCGCTGCTTCTCGATGAACTCGTCGATCTCGGCGTCGGTGATGCGGATGCGCTGCCCCACCTCGCGCTCACGTACGCGTTCGATCAGCAACTGGTCGCGGACGTTGGCCCGAAAGCGCTGCATGTCCATGCCGTCGCGGGCCAGTTGCTGGCGCATCTGAGCCGGCGTGATCTGGTTCTGCGCCGCGATGTTGGCGACCGCTCGGTCGATTTCCGCATCGTCGACACGCGCGCCGCTGTCGCGGGCCTGGCTGAGCATCGCGCGTTCCTCGACCAGGGATTCGAGGACCTGGCGGCGGAATTCGATCTCTGGTGGTAGGCGCTGGTTGGCGCGCCGGGCTTGCTCGCGCGCCATGGTCATGCGCTGGTTGACTTCGTAGGCGGTGACCAGTTCCTGGTTGACGATCGCGGCGATATGGTCGCCGGGCTGGATCGGGCTGGCGGGCGTCGGGGCACGCGCCGGCTGCGCCAGTGCCGGCAGGATCGCGCAGCCGCAGAGCAGCGCCAGGATTCTCGGGACAATCTTCATCGGAGCATCGGGGTCATTGCGTGTAGTCCCGCACGGGCGGGTCGCGGCGGTCTTCGCGCAGCAGCTTGTAGCCGGGGATATTGTCCTTCAAGACCTGCAGGGGGTTGGAACCCAGGCGCGACAAGCCGACCAGCTCCAGTTGGAACAGCAGGCGGGTGGTGGCCTCGCTGCGCCCGGTCGAGACCCGCTCCGCCACGATGCGCCCGATCCAGCAGCCGGCGTCGTACTCGAAGCCGGCCAGCGAGTCGGTGATGCGGCTGTCCTTGAGCGAGTAGTTGACGCGGCCGACGCCGTACAAGGTGCCACTGCAAGCCGCCCCCCCGCCGCCGGCCTTGCTGCGCGCGTCGCCGGCTGCGGCCGCGTTGCTGCCATAGAGTGGCCATTGCCAGCCGACGTCCAACTGTTCGCTGGCGCCGCGCAGCAGGCGGTAGCTCGCCGCCACCGTGCGAAACGGGCCGGGCGAGTAGCGTGCGGTCCACACCGAGCGCGTCACGCGGTCGACCTCTGGGCTGTACTGCAGCGCAGCATCGAGCATCCAGCGTGTTGACAGGTGCGCGGTCCCGACGAGCAGCAGGTCGGAGAAGCGCTGGGTCAGCGGAATCCCGTCGGGCGTGATCTCCTGGTTCCGCAGCAGGTAGCGCTGCGCCAGCCCCAGGCGCAGGGCCTCCGCACCGGTCTTCGGATCGAGTAGGCGAGTCAGCACGCCGGCGGTGACCTGGTGGCCGTCGGAGACGCGGTCGACGCCCGAGAAGGCGTTGTCGGAGAAGACCGAGTCGATGTTGAAGTCCTTTGGCGCGGTGTCGAACAGCGGCAGCGTCGCCTGCTCCCGAAACGGCGTGTTCACGTACAGGATTCGTGGCTCCAGTGTCTGACGCAGGGCGCGGCCGAACCACGTGGTGTCGCGCTCGAAAATCAGGCCGCCGTCCAGGCTGAGGGTGGGGATTGCCCGAGAGGCACTGAGGCGGCCGTCGATCATCGGCGAGTCAGTGCGGTAGCTCGCGAAATTGAGTGCCAGGCGTGGTG
This sequence comes from Burkholderiaceae bacterium, assembly GCA_036522975.1. Lineage (GTDB taxonomy): Bacteria > Pseudomonadota > Gammaproteobacteria > Burkholderiales > Burkholderiaceae_C > CADEEN01. The sequence goes on from DATDES010000182.1 coordinate 4,180, forward strand.
TGAACCAGGCCCCGGGCGTGCTCCAGGTTTGACTGACGCTGCCCAGGGCATGCGCTCGCCAGCCTTCGACGCGCGGCGGGCCCGCGTCATTGCCGGGCAGCTCGAAGCGATTGACCTCGGTTTCGAAGCTGACGCTGAGGCCGCCGTGCCAACCGGGCAGGCGCCCACTGCCACGCCAGCCCAGCTGCGGCAGGCGGTGGTAGGGCGCGATGATCAGTGCCTCTGGATCGATGTCCTGGATCACCTGCCAGTGCTGGATGCGCGCATACATCGTGGACTGAAGCGCCGCCACGCTCCAGTCGCGCTCGAGGTGGGCGGCAATCGGGAGCAGGCGGGGCGTCAATCCGCCAAGGTTTCGAAAGTCCTTCCAGTAGTCGTCGTCGGAAACGCGCAGTCCTTCGTGGCCCCAGCGCAGCCCGTCGGGTGGTGTGCTGCCGAAGGCCCGCCCGCTCTGTCGCCATTGCAGCGCGTAGCGATCCTGGCCGTAGACGCTATCGTTGGGAAGCAAGCGGGTCTGGACCTCGCCGCGGTGGCTCGCTTCGAGATAGCGGAACTCGCCGCCCAGTCCGAAGCCCCGGCGCGCGAAGACCGCCGGTGTCAGTGTGGCATCGCGCTGCGGTGCAATGTTCCAGTAGTATGGCACCTGGACCTCGAGGCCGCTCTTGTTGTCGATATTGATCGACGGCGGCAGCCAGCCCGACTTGCGGTCCTCGCTGAGCGGAAAGCTCAAGGCCGGCCCCGCCAGGATCGGAACCCCCATGAAGCGCAGCACGGCGCCTTCGGCGACGCCTTCGTTGGCTTCGAAGTCGAGGCGCACGCGATCGGTGCTGAGAATCCAGGCCGGTGTGCCGCTGCCATCGACCATGCAGCTGCTGTAGGTGGCGCCGACGAGGGTTGCGTGGTCGCTGTCGATGAAGTCGATGCGCTCGGCACGACCGCCGGCGCCGGTGGCGGCGAAGAAGTACTCGGGTTCCAGGAAAAAGCCTTCGAAGCGCTGCAGGCGCAGGTTCAGCTCAGG
>DATDES010000183.1:0-14290 GCA_036522975.1 Burkholderiaceae bacterium
ATCGCCAACGCGCTGAGCCATGACCTGTACTACAAGATGATCGATCCGAACGCGCCGACCGCGCGCCGGGTCTCCATCTCGAAGGCCTTGCTCGTCGTGGTGGCGCTGGCGGCAGCGGGTGTGGCGGCGCAGAAACCGGCGGACATCCTGTTCCTGGTCTCGGCGGCGTTCTCGTTCGCTGCGGCGGCCTTCTTCCCGGCCCTGGTGCTCGGTATCTTCTGGAAGCGGGCCAACAAGTGGGGCGCCTCGCTGGGCATGATCGCCGGCCTGGGCACGACCTTCTACTACATGGCCACGACGCAAGCCTGGATGCGCGGCATCTTCGGTGTCACCTCGCCTGTGGAACTGTGGTGGGGCATCCAGCCGATCTCGGCCGGCCTTTTCGGTGTGCCGATCGGCTTTGCGGTGATCATCATCGTCAGCCTGCTGACCCCGGCCCCGAGCCGCGAGACGCAGGAACTGGTCGAGCACGTGCGCTACCCCGATTTGAAGCTGGGCCAGGCTTGATTCCAGATCAAGCGGCACGGTGAGAAGGGCCCCGCGAGGGGCCCTTCTTCTTTTATGCTGGGGCGCATGAGCGAAACGCCCTCGGCCAGTCTGACCACGAACCTGCGCAACGAACTGCTGCGCTGGCCGCCATTCGCCCAGATGTCGATCGAGCACGTCGACCGCTTCATCCTGGCCGCCGAGCAGGCCTATTACGAACCCGGCGAGACGGTGCTGTCACCCGCCGACGGCGTCGTCACCCAGCTCCTGCTGATCCGGCGCGGCGGCGTGACCGGGCGCCGCGACGGGGCCGACACCGGCGCGACCCACTACGAGGCTGGCGAGATGTTCCCGGTCGGCGCGGCGATGGCCGCGCGCGCGGTGGGGTCGACCTACAGCGCGATCGGCGACACCTTCTGCCTGCAACTGCCGCTGTCGGCCATGCAGGCGCTGGCGCGCGACAGCGCGGTATTCGCCGACTTCCTGAGCCGTCGCGTGCAGCAGTTCCTGGCCCTGTCACAGCGGTCGCTGCAGGTGGCCTACGCTTCGCAATCGCTGGCCGAGCAGTCGCTCGAGACGCCGCTCGCCGACCTGTTGCGGCGCAGTGCGGTCGGGGTGCCACCCTCGACGCCGCTGGCCCCGGCGCTGCAGCTGATGCACGACAAGCGCATCGGATCGCTGCTGGTGCTGCACGAAGACACTGGCGCGGCGTTGGGCATCCTGACACGGCACGACATCCTCGGCCGCGTCACGCTGGCTCAGCGGCCCTTGTCGACACCGATCGCCGAGGTGATGAGCACGCCGGTGATCGCACTGGGCCTGCACCAAACGGCGCAGGATGCGGCGCTGGCGATGTCGCGCCACGGCATCCGCCATGTGCCGGTGGCCGACGCCGACGGCCGCGTCGTTGGCATCCTGTCCGAGCGCGATCTGTTTGCGCTGCAGCGCCTGTCGCTGAAGCAGGTCAGTTCGGCGATCCGTGCTGCGCCCGACCTCGCCACGCTGCGCGCGGTGGCGCAGGACATTCGCCGCTTCGCCCGCAACCTGCTCGGCCAGGGCGTCGGCGCGCGCCAGCTCACCGAACTGATCAGCCACCTGAACGACGTGCTCACCGAACGCATAGTGGCCCTGGTGGCCGCGTCGCGCGGGATCGATCTCGCGCACGCTTGCTGGTTGGCCTTCGGCTCGGAAGGACGCAACGAACAGACGATCGCGACCGATCAGGACAACGGGATCGTCTTCACCAGCAGCCAGCCCGAGGCGGACCGGCGGGGCTGGCTGGCGTTTGCCCAGGAAGTCAACGAAGCGCTCGACGCCAGCGGTTACCCGCTGTGCAAGGGCAACATCATGGCCAGCAACCCCGACTGCTGCCTGACCCAGCGCGAATGGCTGACGCGCTTTGCCGACTGGATCGACCACGGCGCGCCCGAGGACCTGCTCAACGCCAGCATCTATTTTGATTTCCGCGCGCTGGCCGGCGATGCGTCGCTGGTCGAGCCGATGCGCGCGCTGGTGATGCAGCAAGCCGGGCGCAATCCGCGCTTCATGAAGCAGATGGCCGAGAACGCCTTGCGCAACGCTCCGGCCCTCAACTGGCACGGCGGCATCGACGCGCAGACGCAGGACGGACAGGAGGTCGTCGATCTGAAACTGCATGGCACGGCGATCTACGTCGACGCGGCGAGACTGTATGCACTCGCCCACGGTGTGCCCGCCACCGCCACACGCGCGCGCTTCGAGGTCGCGGCCAAGGCGATGGGCGCGGCGACCCAGGAGGCCGAAGCCTGGGTCGGCGGTTTCGAGTACCTGCAGATGCTGCGCCTGCAGGTGCAACTGGCGCGAGACCGTCGAGAAGCCGTCGATGCCAGCGACGGCAATCCGAATCTGATCGACGTGGCGGCGCTCAACGACATCGATCGCCGGGTGCTCAAGGAGAGCCTGCGTGTCGCGCGGCGCCTGCAGCAGCGCCTCGAGATGGACTACGTCCGGTGAGCCTCTGGCGGCGCCTGCGCGGCGCGCCGTCCGAGCCCCTGGCCAATCCGAGGCGCTGGGTCGTGGTCGATGTCGAATCCAGCGGGCTGGACGTGGGCGACGACCGCTTGTTGGCGCTGGCAGCCGTCGCGCTGCAGCTCGATGGCGACGCCTCGCCGCGCATTGCACTTGCCGACAGCTTCGAGGCGGTGCTGCAGCAACCGGCCGCGTTGGCCGACAAGCCCAACATCCTGCTCCATGGCATCGGCGTCGGCGAGCAACGCGCCGGGGCCCCGGCTGTCGAGGTTTTCAGCGCCTTCGAGTGCTGGCTCGCCGATGCGCCATTGATCGCATTTCACGCTGCGTTCGACGAGGCCATGATCCGGCGCGCGATGAAGGCCGCGCTCGGTCGCACGCTGCCCAACCCCTGGCTCGATCTCGAACCGGTCGCCGACGTGCTGTTTCCCGCCGTCGGCGGGCAGGCGCTCGACGACTGGCTGCTCCACTTCAGCATCGATTGCAGCGTGCGGCATCAGGCCGCCGCCGACACCTTGGCCACTGCCGAATTGCTGCTGCGACTGTGGCCCGCCGTTCGCCGCGAGCGCTGCACGACCTTCGCCAAGCTGCGCCGGCTTGCCGAACATCGGCCCTGGCTGGCCAAGCGCTGAGGCTTTATAGAAAAGCGAGCAGCCGCGCCGCCAGCGCCTCGGGTTGATCGTGGTGCAGCATGTGACCGCAGTCTTTCAGGGTCTGCCGCTCGATTCGCGGCACGACGGCCAGGCGTGATTCGAATTCGCTGCGCGGATAACGGTCGCCCCACCACTTACTCAGGTCGGTGTCGGCGCCCTCGACCCACAGCACCGGCGCGGCGATGCCGCGCCAGGTCTCGACCACTTCGCTGGCCTGGTACAGCGCCGGGTTGACGTGCTTGTGTGCGGCGTCGGCCAACAGCTGCCACTGGCCATCGGCGCCGGGCGCGGCCCAGCGCGTGGCCAGCCACGCCGCCTTGTCGGGCGCGAGGCGCGGGTTGGTCTTGATCAGGCGCGCCGCCACGGCGTCGGCACTCGCATAGGGGCGCAATGTCGCGGGTGACTTCAGCTCGTCGAGCCATTGCAGCAAGCGCTTGGGAGCCTGCTGCGGCCTGCTTGCGGGCAAGCCGAAGCCTTCGAGGTTGATCAGGCGGCGCACGCGCTCCGGGCGCACGCCGGCATAGCTCATCACCACGTTGCCGCCCATGCTGTGGCCGAGCAAGTCGATCGGCTGCGACGGCGACAGTGCGTCGATCATCGCGTCGAGGTCGCCGAGGTAGTCGGGGTACCAGTAGCTGTCGCTGCCGCCGGGGCTGGTGCGGCCGAAACCGCGCCAGTCGGGGGCGACGATCCAGCGCTGCTCGCCTTCCAGCGAAGCCAGCTCGTCGACCATGAACTGGAACGAGGCGCCGACGTCCATCCAGCCGTGCAAGAGCAGCAGCAGCGGGCGATCGGGCGAGACGAGATCGCTGCCGCCCCAGCTTTCGAGGTGGTAGCGCAGGCCGCGCAGTGGCAGCGAGCGCGCGGTGGACGGGCGCGTCGGGACGTAGGGTGTACACATGCATGCACTGTAGGTCAGGCCCCGCCTGGCCGTGCTGCAGGGCCAATGCCAGAATGATGAAGCCATGACCCCGGCCCACACCCTGCGCGCTGCCGAGCCGCGTGACGTCGACGCCATCGTCGCCCTGATCGCCGAGCTGGCCGCCTTCGAGCACCTGACGCACCTGGTCGAGGCCACGCCCGACAAGCTCGCGCCGCATCTGTTCGGCGAGCGACCGGTGGCCGAATGCGTGGTCGGCGAAGTGGCCGGTGAGGTCGTTGCTTTCGCGCTTTTCTTCAGCAACTTCTCGACCTTTCTGGCGCGGCCGGGCCTGTACCTCGAGGATCTCTACGTGCGCCCGGCGCACCGCGGCAGCGGCCTTGGCAGGGCCTTGCTCGAACACCTGGGGCGCCTGGCGGCCGAGCGCGGCTGTGGGCGCTTCGAGTGGAGCGTTCTCGACTGGAATGCCGACGCGATCGCGTTCTACGAGCGCCTGGGGGCTACGGTGCTTCCCGATTGGCGCATCTGCCGTATCAGCGGCGAGCGGCTGATGCGCTTCGGGTCTGTCACTTGAAGGCGGGCGACGCATGAGCGACCCCTACGACGCCATCTATCGCGGTTTTCGCTGGCAGGTGCCGCGCGAATTCAACTGGTTCGAGGCCTGCTGCGCGCGCTGGGCCCGCGAGGCGCCGCGGGCGACTGCGCTCGTCTGCGAGGACGAGCAGGATGGCGAGGCGCGCTTCGGCTACGCCGAACTCCATGCCGGCGCCTTGCGAGTTGCTGCGGCACTGGCAGCGCTCGGTGTGGCGCGCGGCGACCGGGTCGCCATCGTGATGCCGCAGCGCTGGGAGACCGCCGTCGCCCACATGGCAGTGAGTGCGCTCGGCGCGGTGGCGATGCCGTTGTCGATGCTCTTCGGGCCGGACGCGTTGGCCTATCGCTTGCGCGACAGCGAGGCGGGCCTGGCCATCGTCGACGAAAGCGCGATCGACGCGCTGCTGGCGGCGCGCGCCGAGTGCCCGGCCTTGCGCCGGATCGTTGCGGTCGGCGAAGCCAGGGGGCGCGGCGATCTTGACTGGCAGGCCTGTCTCGACGCCAACCACGCGCCGATCGAGCCGGTGCGCACCCTCGCCGACGACCCCGCGGCGCTGATCTACACCAGCGGCACGACCGGTCCACCCAAGGGGGCGCTGATCCCGCAGCGGGCGCTGATCGGCAACCTGAGTGGCTTCGTCGCCAGCCAGAACTGGTTTCCTCACATCGAGCCCCCTTCCCTTGGGAAGGGGGAGCGGGGGAAGGGGGGCGTCGGTACAGGGCAGAGCCCAGTCGGCGGGAGACCTATTTTTTGGTCTCCCGCCGACTGGGCCTGGACCGGCGGCCTGATGGATGCCCTGCTCCCGAGCCTGTACTTTGGCCAGACCATCCTCGGTGCTCAGGGCCGCTTCGCGCCGGAGCGGGCCTTCGAGCTGATGCAGCGTCACCGCGTGACGCATACGTTCCTGTTCCCGACGGCCCTGAAGGCGATGATGAAGGCCGTGCCCGAGCCGCGCCGCCGCTACCCCGGCCTGCAGCTCCAGGCCATCATGAGCGCCGGGGAAGCGGTCGGCGATGCGGTCTTCGGCTATTGCCAGCAGGCGCTCGGCGTCCGCGTCAACGAGATGTTCGGCCAGACCGAGATCAACTACATCGTCGGCAACTGCGCGGCGTACCGCGGCGCCGACGGTCGCGTCCACGCGGGCTGGTTGGCACGCCCCGGCAGCATGGGCCGGCCCTACCCGGGCCACCGGATCGCCGTGCTCGACGACGAGGGCCGCGAAGTCCCGCGCGGCACGCCTGGCGATGTGGCGCTGCATCGGCGCGACATCCACGGCGACCTGGACCCGGTGTTCTTCCTCGGCTACTGGCGCAACGACGCCGCCACCCGTGCCAAGTTCAGCGGCGACCCCGAGGACTCCTGGTGCCGGACCGGTGACACCGCCGTGATGGATGCCGAAGGCTACCTCTGGTACCAGGGCCGCAGCGACGACATGTTCAAGGCCGCCGGCTACCGCATCGGTCCGAGCGAGGTCGAAAACTGCTTGGTCAAGCACCCGGCGGTGGCCAATGCGGCCGTGGTGCCCAAGCCCGACGCCGAACGCGGCGCGCTGGTCAAGGCCTACGTCGTGCTTGCACCGGGCTTTGCCGGCGGTGCCGCGCTGGTCGAACAATTGCAGCAGCATGTGCGCGGTCGTCTGGCGCCCTACGAGTACCCAAAGGAGATCGAGTTCATCGACGCCCTGCCGATGACGACCACCGGTAAGGTCCAGCGCCGTGTGCTGCGACTGCAGGAGCAGGCACGGGCGAGCCAGGCGGCGGAACGCTCAGCGTGACCGGATGCGTTGGGCACGCCGCCATTCGGCGATGCGCTCGTCGATGAAGGTGTCGACGCTGGTCAGCTTGCGCGGAAACTCGCTCAGCAGCTTGCCAGGGTCCCAGGTTTCCCGCATTTCGCTGTCGGGCACGCTGGCCACTTCGAGTACCCGCGCCACGCCTTCGTGCAGCGGCCGGACCAGGGTCGCCAGCAGCCGGGCCGCGCCGGCCGACACGTGGTACACGCGTCCCTTGCGCGCGCGCACCGCGTACATCGCGGCGACCTCGTTGTTGCTCAGGTTGTCGGGGCCGCCGATCTCGAGCGTGCGGCCGTTCAGGTCGTCCTGCGCCAGCGCGATGACGGCAAACGGCGCCACGTCGCGCACAGCAACGAAGTTGCGCGGCTTGGTACCCGGCCCGATGATCACCGTGAAACCGCGTTCGAGCAGCATCTGGCCGTTGAAGCGGTGCGCGTGGCTTTCCATGAAGGCCGAAGGGCGCAGGATCGTGTAGCCCATGCCGCTGCCCTTGACCACGGCTTCGATCTCGTGCTTGGTGCGCAGGAAGTCGATCGGGTGGTCCTCGCGGGCGCCCATTGCCGAGGTGTAGACGAAGTGCTCGACCTTGGCGTCGCGCGCGGCGACCACCAGGGCGCTGTGGCCGACATGGTCGACCTGCGCGCTCGCGTTCGCGCCCCGTCCCAGCATCGAGTGGGCGCAGGCGAACACGCGCTCGACCCCCTTGCAGGCCAGCTCGAGCGAGCGCACGTCGGTCAGATCGCCGACGAAGATTTCCGCACCGGCGCGCTGCAGTTCGGCGCCCTTCGCGCGGTCGCGCACCAGCGCGCGCACCGCGTGACCCTGCTTGAGCAGCGGCAGCGCGGTGGCACGACCGAGCAGGCCGGTGGCTCCGACGATCAGGATCATGGGCGACTCCTCGTTTGTTGTTCGCGTGTTGCCCGGGACGATGCGACAGCAACTGCAATCCGTCAATCACTCGAGCCGGCTGAGGCACACTGTAGATCCACTTAGACCCCTTGCCGCCAGCCCATGCAAACCACCCGCCTCGGCCGCTCCGCTCTCGACGTGACCCGCGTCTGCCTGGGCACGATGACTTTCGGCGAGCAGGTCGATGAAGCCGGCTCGCACGCGATCCTCGACCGGGCGCTCGAACGCGGCGTCAACTTCATTGACACCGCCGAGATGTACCCGGTGCCCCCGACCGCCAAGACATACACCCGCACCGAGACCATCATCGGCCAATGGTTCGCCGCCCGCCCTGGGGCGCGCCAGCGCGTGGTGCTGGCAACCAAGGTCGCAGGCCCGGCACGCGGCATGGACTGGGTCCGCGGCGGTGCGCCTGACGTCTCGCCGCAAGGGATCGAGCAGGCCTGCAACGCCAGCCTGCGCCGGTTGCAGACTGACGTGATCGATCTGTACCAGATCCATTGGCCGAACCGCAACGTGCCGTCCTTCGGTGCGATCTACTACGACCCGAAACACGATGCACCGCAGACCTCAATCCACGACCAGTTGCTGGCCCTGGGCAAACTGGTTCAGGCCGGCAAGGTCCGTGCGATCGGCCTGTCGAACGAGACGCCCTGGGGGGTCGCTGAATTCCTGCGCGTGGCCGAGGCGCATGGCCTGCAGCGCATCGCGACCGTGCAGAACGGCTACAGCCTGAGCAACCGCAGCGTCGACAACGGTCTGGACGAGACGCTGCACCACAGCGGCGTGGGCTTGCTGGCCTACTCGCCGCTGGCCTTCGGGCTGCTGACCGGCAAGTACGATGAGCGGGGTTTCGGCGACAGCGCCAATCGCGGTCGCATGGTGCTCTTCGAACGCTTCAGGCAGCAGCGCTGGGGCCGTCCGGAGTCGATTGCTGCGGCGCGGCGCTACAACGCCCTGGCCCGCGAGCATGGCCTCACGCCGACGCAGATGGCACTGGCCTTCTGCTACGGCAGCTGGCGCGTGGCCAGCACGATCATCGGCGTGACCAGCGTCGCCCAGCTCGACGAATGCCTCGCCGCCTGGGGTACCACCCTGTCGCCCGAACTGCTGGCGACGATCGACAGGATTCGCTGGGAGATTCGCGACCCGGCGCAGTGAGCCGAAGTTGTCGCGACAGGCGACCAGCATGGCCAGGAAGGACATCCGACACGTCAGCGAGACGCCGGCGACCGCCTGGTTGCGCCGGCACGGCATCGCGTTCAGCGAGCATGTCTACGACTACGTGGAACACGGAGGCACCGCTGAGTCGGCGCAACAACTGGATGTCGACGAGTACGCCGTCGTGAAGACCTTGGTGATGCAGGATGAGCGCGCCCGCCCGCTGCTGGTGCTGATGCACGGTGATCGCCAGGTCAGCACCAAGAACCTGGCCCGCGCGATCGGCTGCAAGAGTGTCGGGCCCTGCAGCGCCGAGGTGGCACAACGCCACAGCGGCTACCAGATCGGCGGCACCTCGCCCTTCGGCTTCAAGCGCGAGGGCGTGCCGGTCTACGTTCAGGCCAGTGTGCTGGCGCTGCCGCGCATCTGCATCAATGGCGGTCGGCGCGGCTTCCTGGTCGGCATCCCCTCCGCGGTCCTGACCGAGGTGCTGGGCGCCCAACCCGTCGAGTGCGCGGTGCCAAACTGAGTCGCGCGTAAAGTTCAGTTTTCCATCAAGAACAAGGGCGAAGCATGGCGTGGGCCTGGAGCGTGGCGGCGGTGGTTCTGGCGTATGGCGTCGGCTCGCTGTCCTTTGCGGTGATCGTCAGCCGTGCGATGGGCCTGGCCGATCCGCGCAGCTACGGCTCGGGCAACCCAGGCGCGACCAACGTGCTGCGCTCGGGCAAGCGCAGTGCGGCGGTGTTGACGCTCGCGCTCGATGCGCTCAAGGGCTACCTGCCGGTGCTGGCGGCGCTCCTGCTCGCGCCGCGTTTCGGCTTCGGCGCCGGCACCGTGGCCGCGGTCGGCCTGGCCGCGTTTCTCGGCCACCTGTGGCCGGTCTTCTTCCGCTTCAAGGGCGGCAAGGGGGTGGCCACCGCGGCGGGCGTGCTGCTGGCCTTCAACCCCTGGCTCGGTGTCGCCACGCTGGCCACCTGGATCATCGTGGCCCTGTTCTTCCGCTACTCGTCCCTGGCCTCACTGGCCGCTGCGGTGTTCGCGCCCTTCTACCAGGTGCTGATCTGGGATGCCGATGCCTATGCCCTGGCCATTGCCGCGATGTGCCTGCTGCTGGTCTGGCGCCACGAAGGCAATATCCGAAAGCTGCTGGCCGGTACCGAATCGAAGCTCGGTCAGAAGGCCTCAACCGCCGCAATGCCGCACGGCGCCGGCGCCAAACACAAAGGACACCACAGATGAGCTCCGTTCAACGTTTCGATGTCGGCCCGCGCATGTCGGAGATGGCGGTCCACAACGGTGTGGCCTACCTGGCAGGGCAAGTGGCGGCGGACGGCAGCAAGGACATCCGCGACCAGACGCGGCAGGTGCTGGCGGCGATCGACGCGCTGCTGGCGCGAGCCGGCAGCGACAAGTCGAAGATCCTGAGGGCCCAGATCTTTCTCGCCGACCTGAACGACTTTCCGGCGATGAACGTGGTCTGGGAAGCCTGGGTCGTGCCCGGGCACACGCCGCCGCGGGCGACCGTCCAGGCACACCTGGCCAAGCCGCAATGGAAGATCGAGGTGGTGGTGACCGCGGCCGTCTGACGCTGCCCACGCCCGCGGCGTCGCTGGGCGTCAGGCGTGGGGCTGAAGACCCAGCAGCGTCGGGTCGCCGCGGCCCAGTCGCACCAGGACCGGTTCGTCGGCGCTGAGGTCGATCACCGTGGTCGGCTGCATCGGGCAGGCCCCGGCGTCGACGACCGCCTGGAGCGATTTCTGCAGCCGTTCGCGGATCTCGTGCGGGTCGTTCATCGGCTCGAGGTCGCCGGGGGCGATCAGGGTCGTGGCCAGCAGCGGCTGACCGAGCAGGGCCAGCAAGGCCTGCGTGACCCGGTGCTCGGGCACGCGCAGGCCGATGGTGCGGCGCGACGGATGGCTGACCCGGCGTGGCACTTCCTTGGTGGCTTCGAGAATGAAGGTGAATGCCCCCGGTGTGCCGAGCTTGAGCAGGCGGTACTGGCGGTTGTCGACGCGGGCGTAGCTGGCCACCTCGCGCAGGTCGCGACACAGCAGGGTCAGGTGGTGCTTGTCGTCGACGCCCCGGATGCGGCGCAGGTTCTCGGCGGCCGCCTTGTCGTCGAGATGGCAGACCAGGGCATAGCTCGAATCGGTCGGGATCGCCGCAATGCCGCCGCCATGCAGGATCTGCACGGCCTGCTTCAGCAGGCGCGGCTGCGGGTTGTCGGGGTGGACCTCGAAATACTGCGACATCTTCAGTCGGCGACCGTATCCGCGGCAACCGCGGACACCGGCTGCAGTCGCGCCGCGGCTTCGCGCACCGTGAGCCACGCGCTTGCAGCGCCGGCCCCGGCGATGAGCACCATGCCGAGCCAGCTCCAGCGATCGGGCAGCTTGCCCAGGAACAGCGCACCGGCCAGCGCCGCGACACCGATCTGGACGTACTGGAAGGGCATCAGGGTCGAAGCCGGCGCCTTGCCGAAGGCCATGATCAGGAGCAGGTGGCCGGCCGTGCCGAGTGCGCCGACCACCACCAGCATCAGCATGTGCTGCGGACGCATGACCGCCAGCGAATCGGTGACGTCGGCACCGCTGGCGAACAGCAGTACGGTGGCCAGGGCGACACCGACGACGCCGGTATAGAAGTTGGTCGTGAACGGGTCTTCGCGCGCGGCGAACCGGCTGGTCAGGATCTGGAAGCTCGCATTGCACACGGCCGTAGCGAGGGGCAGCAGCGCGGCCCAGCCGAACAGGCCGGAGCCGGGGCGCATCATCACCAGCGCCCCGGTGAAGCCCAGGAACACCAGGGCCCAGCGTGGCACCGACACGCGTTCGTGCAGCAGCAGCCAGGCCAGCAGGGTGGCCAACAGCGGCGTCAGCATCACGGTGGCAGTGAACTCGGCCACCGGCATGTGGCGCAGTGCGGTGAAGGCCATCGCCGACGCCGAGACCAGCAGCAGCCCGCGCAGCATCTGGAAACGCGGGTTCGCGGTGCGATAAGTCTTGCTGCGGTCGCCACCGATCCACACCGCCATGACCAGGGCATGCATCGCATAGCGCAACCACAGCACTACGGCCATCGCGACGAAGGCACCGATCGAGCTGATCATGGTGTCCATCAGCGCGAAGCAGGTCGCTGCGCAGACGATCATCGTGATCCCGGCCGCGGGCCGGGCATCGTGCACGCTCATCAGGCAAGCGCCGCGCTGCGCGCTGCGGTATTCGCCTTTGGAACAGCCCGGCGGCTCATGCCCGGGGCCACTGCACCCGGTCGGCAAGCACCTGCCATACCGGCGTCAGCCGGCCCGGCAGGTCGGGCAGGCTGCCGAGGTCGGTGCGGCTCTCGGTTGGCGAATGGAAGTCGCTGCCACGCGAAGCCAGCAGGTCGAACTCGAGCGCCATCTCGCCGTACTTGATGGCCTCGGCGGCACTGTGGCTGCCGGTCACGACCTCGACGCCGCGTCCGCCATGGGCCTTGAATTCGGAGAAGAGGGCGAACTCCTCGGTCGGCGTGAACTTGTAGCGCGCCGGGTGGGCGATCACCGCGATGCCACCAGCCGCAGTGATCCAGCGCACCGCATTGCCCAAGCCGGCCCAGCGGTGCGGCACGTAGCCGGGCTTGCCTTCAGTGAGGTAACGGCGGAAGACCTCGCTGGTGTCCGCACAGTGGCCGCGCTCGACCAGGAAGCGTGCGAAGTGCGTGCGCGAGATCAGCTCCGGATTGCCGACATAGGGCAGGGCGCCCTCGAAGGCGCCTTGGATACCGACCTGAGCCAGGCCGGCAGCCATCTCGCGCGCCCGCGCTTCGCGGCCGCTGCGGGTGCAAGCCAGGCCTTCGCGCAGCGCTTCGTCGTCGGCATCGAAGCCCAGGCCGACGATGTGCACCGTCACGCCAGCGAAGCTGACCGAGATCTCGCAGCCGGTGAGGTAGGGCAGGCCTTCGCGCAGGGCCGCGGCGCGCGCACGCTGCAGGCCGCCGACTTCGTCATGGTCGGTCAGGGCCCACAATTCGACCCCGCCGGCCTTGGCGCGCGCCGCCAGCGCTTCAGGTTCCAATGTGCCGTCGGAAACGGTCGAATGGCAGTGCAGGTCGGCGTTGAGCGTGTGGCTCAAGCCAAGGGGAGCGGGCGCGGAATTCACCGGCGGATTGTCTCAGGCAGCGCCCGCTCGCGCTGCGGCAGGGGCATCGGCCTACAGCCCGGCCAGGTAGTGCGCCAGGTTGTCGATGTCCTTCTCGTTCAGCGTGTTGGCGACGCTGGTCATGTTGCCGGCATCGTTGGTACGGCTGCGCGCCTTGAACGCGAGCAGTTGCTTGACCGTGTAGTCGTAATGCTGGCCGGCCACGCGCGGGATCTCGTTCTGCCCGGCAAAGCCGCCCAGGTGGCACATCGTGCACAGGGTTTCGTCGGCCTTGAGCTTGCCCAGGCGCGCCTTCTCGGCATCGATCTTGAAGGGGGGTGTCTTCGGCTTCTGGGCCGCGAAGTAGTCGGCGAGCTCGCGCAACTCCTCGCGTGACAGGCCGGCGACCATCGGCGACATCTGCGGATCGCTGCGCCGGTTTTCCTGGAAGTCGCGCATCTGCAGGTACAGGTAACGCGAGGTCTGGCCGGCGAGGATCGGATTGGTGGTGATCGTCGAATTGCCGCCTTCGCCATGACAGGCGGCGCAGACCGCCGCCTTGGCCGGAGCCTGTGCCGCGGCGCCGGTGGCGAGCACCAGCGCCGCGAGGCAGAGCGCGAGCGAGCGGCCCGTCACTGAACTGAAAACACGAACACCGAGTTGCCGCGTTTGAAGTCGAGTTGCGTGTTGCCACCCGCCGCGACGGCGATGTACTGCTTGCCGTTGACGGTGTACGACACCGCCGGCGCATTGACGCCCGCACCGCACTGGAACTCCCACAGCTTCTTGCCGGTCTTGGCATCGAAGGCGCGGAAGAAGCCGTTGCCTTCGCCGTTGAAGACCAAGTCGCCGGCGGTGGCCAGCACGCCGCCGATCAGCGGCTGTTCGGTATCGAACTTCCAGGCGACCTTGCCGGTGTCGATGTTCACCGCGGCCAAACGCCCCCACTGCTTCTCGCTCGGGATCGTCTTGAAGGCGCCGCCCAGCCAGAGCTTGCCGCCGGGGTACTTGGCCGGCTCGACGTGGTAGGTCATCGGCTGGTGCAGGTTGGCCGCGTAGGCCAGTCGCGTCTTCGGGTTGAAGGCCATCGGGCTCCACTCGACGCCGCCGTTGGCGCCCGGCAGCATGCGCGCGCCGGCCGTGGTCGGCAGCACCCACATGTTCTCCTGCGGCACCATCGCTTCGGAGTGGCGGATCAACTCGCCGGTGGCGCGGTCGTGCACGTACACGTGGCCGGTCTTGCCGCCGTGGATGGCGACCTTGACCATCTTGCCGTCCTTGCCCTTGGCCTCGGTCAGGATCACCGGCGACACCGCATCGAGGTCCCAGACGTCGTGCGCGATGTACTGGTAGTGCCACTTGTAGTTGCCGGTGTTCAGGTCGATCGCGACCATCGAGTTGGTGTACAGGTTGTCACCCGGGCGCTCGGCGCCGTAGAGGTCGGGGCTGGGGTTGCCGGCGACGTAGAAGATCGTGTTGGTCTCCAGGTCGACCGCCGGCGCCATCCACACCCCGCCACCGAGGGTCTTGTAGAAGTCACCGCCCTTTTCGGCCAGTTGCTTCTTTTCGGCCGCGATGTCGCGCAGCATGTTGCGGCCGGTCGCGTCCTTTTCGGCCCACACGCCCACCGAGTTCTCGGGGATCGTGTGGAACGTCCACAACAGCTTGCCGTCCTTGGCGTCGAATGCC
>DATDES010000184.1:0-4295 GCA_036522975.1 Burkholderiaceae bacterium
CCTGTTGCGGCGGGGTGATGTTGTCGCCCTTTGAGCAGAAACAGATGATCGGCGAGCGGATGTTGCGCAGATCGATCCGGTCTCCCCTAGCGGTGACGATCTCCGCGGTGGCGAGCCGGTTGCCGACGAACAGTTGATCGACGATCCATTGGATCTCCTCGGCATTCAGGTTGACATGGCCGCCCCACCATTTCTCGAATTCGATGTAACGGGGCCCCTCGGTATCCACCTTCGACCAGAGGTTATAGCTCTTGGTCCACAAGGTGTTGGACGGATTCAGGTTCTCGAAATTCTCGACCAGCATGCCGCCATCGAACTTGCCGTTGCCGAGGTCACCGGCCAGAGCGGTCACCCAGCTGCCGCCGGCCAGTCCGCCCGTGTAGCGCATCGGGTTCTCCCCTTCCACGCCAGCCCAATAGGACAGTGGCGATCCGGCCACGATGATCGGGCCGAACAGTTCAGGCCGGATCGCCGCCACTAGCAGCACGGCCCACCCACCCTGGCAGTTGCCGACGACGCAGGGCTTGCCTTCGGCGCCGGGGTGAAGTGCGATGACCTTCTCCAGGAACACCGCCTGGGCGTAGATGATGTCTTCGATGGTCTGGCCCGGCATCGGATCGGGAGTGAAGCCGACGAAGTAGCAGGGGTGACCGGCGCGCATGGCCACGCCGAGTTCGCTGTCGGCCTTGAAACCGCCGATGCCCGGTCCATGCCCGGCGCGGGGATCAACCACCACGAAAGGCCGCTTCTGTGCATCGACGGTCATCCCGGCCGGCGGATTGACCCGCACCAGCAGGTAGTTGACCGGTTTCGCGAAGCTGCGTGCGTCCAGCACCAGGTCGGCGTCGAAGCTCAGCACATGGGGCACCGACTTCGCCTTCTGCTCGTAGTACTGGTCGCTGCGTTGCCGCATCACGTCCCAGAACAGGATCGTGCGCTGCACCGCATCGGTCATGTACTCACCCACGGGCCCCCAGGCTTGCAGGCCCATGTTCGTGCCCCCGCTTGGGGCCGTGGTCGACGGCGCAGGCGGTGCACCTGGCGCGTGTTTGGTAGGTGCACGGCTCGACTTTGCGCTCGCGGACGTTGACATCTTCACTTCACTCCAAAAGAGGGTTCACCTTGGTGCAGGTGACATCGCCTGCCGACGAGAGCCGATCCTAGCGCCACAGCATTGGCCTTTCATGACACATGTCAAGCCAGTGAGTCGAGGGTTTTGCAACCTTCGCCTATTGCCAAGGACTGGAGGTCCAATCACCGCTTTGCAGCCACGTCCTTGCGACAATCGACACTCATGCAAGACGCATCCACAGACGAGCAAGTGCCGTCGCGGCGCGCGATCCGCAGCTACGTGCTGCGCGCCGGCCGCATGGGCAGCGGCCAGGTGCGCGCGTTGGCCGAGCTCGGGCCGCGTTTCGTGCTCCCGTTCCATGCCTCGCCAATCGACACCGCGGCGTGGTTCGGCCGGCAGGCACCGGTGGTGGTCGAGATCGGCTTCGGAATGGGCCAGGCCACCGCACAGATCGCCGCGGCGCAGCCAGACACCGATTTCATCGGCATCGAAGTCCATGCGCCAGGCGTGGGCGCGCTGCTACAGCGCATCGACGAAGCCTCGCTCGGCAATCTGCGCTTGGTGCAGCACGACGCAGTGGCGGTGCTCGAGCAGATGATCGCGCCGGCTTCGCTCGCCGGCGCGCACATCTTCTTTCCCGATCCTTGGCACAAGAAGAAGCACCACAAGCGGCGCTTGGTCCAGCCGGCTTTCACCGCCCTGATTGCCTCACGCCTCGCGCCCGGCGGCCGATTGCATTGCGCCACCGACTGGCAGCCCTACGCCGAACAGATGCTGGCGGTGCTGTCGGGTGAACCCAGCCTCGCCAACACCTGCGTCGGTTATGCGCCGCGGCCTGCCTATCGGCCCCTGACCAAGTTCGAGCAGCGTGGCCTGAACCTGGGCCACGGCGTGTGGGATCTGGTGTTCACGCGGCGCTGAAGCGCCGGCGCGTCAACGCGAGCGTCGGTAGGGTTCGTCCTCGACGATAAAGTCATGCTCGGTCAACGCGTCGGATACCCAGGCGCAGACCCCTGGTGAGGCCCAGACCTGCTGGGCATAAGCGCGCGCGGGCGCCGACAGCGGCAGCCCATAGCTGCGCGTCCGGGCAACGACAGGCGCATAGTAGGCGTCGATGATGCCGAATTCGCCGAACAGAAACGGGCCGCCGCTGGCCTCGAGCTGCGCGCTCCACATCGAGTCGATCCGAGCGAGGTCGTCGCGCACCCCGGCTTCGGCCGCCAGCACGCGCGCGCCGACGTCGGGCAGCGTGGCCTCGATGTTCATCGGGCAGTGGTTGCGCAGCGCCGAGAAGCCGGCGTGAATCTCGGCGCAGAGGCTGCGCGCGCGCGCCCGCTGGCGCGGGTCGCGCGGCCACAGCGGCAGGTCGGGACGCAGATCCGCCAGCGCTTCGGCAATGGCCAGTGTGTCCCACACCGCGAAGCCATCGGTCAGGAGCACCGGCACCCGGCCCGCCGGGGTGTAACGCGCCAGCGCGCGGTGGAAGGCCGAGTCGGGCGTGAGTTCCAGGCGCAGCTTGATCTCTTCGAAGGGAATGCCGAAGTGCTGCATGAGCACCCCGGCCCGCATCGACCACGACGAATAGTTCTTGTTGCCGATCACCAGTTGCAGCATGGCCTGACTCCTTCGCTTGGGCCGCAAATCCTAGCCGGGCGCGGCCCGGCAGCCGATGCAAGTTGCTGATCGAGGCTATGCGCGCCAGTCGACCCAACCGGTGTAGGCGCTCAGCAGCACCAGGCCGCCGAAGACGATGCGGTACCAGGCAAAGGCGCTGAAGTCGTGGGTCGAGACATAGCGGATCAGCCAGCGGATGCACAGCCAGGCGCTGAAGAACGCGAACACAGTGCCGACGGCGAACATGGGCAGGTCGGCGGCCGACAGCAAGTCGCGTTCCTTCCACACCGAGTAGGCGCCGGCGCCGATCAGGGTCGGAATCGCCAGATAGAAGCTGAACTCGGTCGCCGCCTTGCGCGAGAAGCCGAACACCATCGCACCGATGATGGTGGCGCCCGAGCGGCTGGTGCCCGGGATCAGCGCCAGGCACTGCACCAGGCCGACCTTCAGGGCATCGAGCGCGGTCATGTCATCGACACCCTCGACCCGCGCATGGCGCGCGCCTTGCAGGTCGAGCGCACCGTAGGCATCGCGGTGGCGCTTCTCGACCCACAGGATGATGATGCCGCCGACCACGAAGGCCAGCGCCACCGGCACCGGGTGGAACAGATGTGCCTTGATCGCACTGCCCAGCGCGAGCCCGAAGACGACCGCCGGCATGAAGGCAATCAGCACATTGCGGGCAAAGCGCTGCGCTTGCGCGTCTCCGGCCAGGCCGCCTATCGTGCGCAGCAGACGCTCACGATACTCCCAGATCACCGCCAGCATGGCCCCGGTCTGGATCGCGACCTCGAAGACCTTGACGCCGGCACCGTGGAAATCGAGCAGCGACGCAGCGAGGATCAGGTGCCCGGTCGACGATATCGGCAAGAACTCGGTCAGGCCCTCGACGACCCCCATCACGGCCGCCTGGGCCAGCACCATCCACTCCACGGCAACTCCTGTTGGTTTGGCTCGCGACCGGGTGCGGTGGCAAGGCCGCGGATGATAGCCAGATGGCCTCGCGCTACCGCGATGTGGCGAACCGAATCTCCACACCTCGTGCCGTGACGGCGATGTCGGCCGCGTCGACGCCGGCTTGCTGCAACTGGCGCAGACGTTCCGGATCGGCTCGGTAGAGCACGAAATCGTCGAGCAAGCGCTCGGCCAGCAGCGCAGCGACACGGGCGCTCGAAGGCGATAGCGACCCACTGTCCAGTTCGAGGCGGACCTGCTGGACCTGAACTTGCGCCAGGCGGACGCTGGCGTCAGCCGGTTCATAACGCAAGGCATGGTCGAGCGTCAGGTTGCCGCTCACCAGGCGTCCGCTCAGGCGCTCGCTGGCGGCGAGATCGAGTTCGATCGCGATACGGTAGCGTTCCGGCAGCAGGCGCGCTGCAGGTCGGCTTGCGACAGGGTCAGCGGCCGACAGGCCGCCGAGGCCGGTGCAGCCTGTCAGGCCGATCATCGCGATGAGGCTCGCAGCCAGCCGGCGCTCCATGACGTCCATTCTAGGAGCCGGGCCGGTTTGACCGGCGATGGCGGCCTGGCTTACATTACTGACCAGTAAGTCATTAACATGCCGCCAGCCCTTCCCCCCAAGGCCACTGACCTGCGTCCCGCGCCGCGC
>DATDES010000185.1:0-3198 GCA_036522975.1 Burkholderiaceae bacterium
AGCACCATCTCGCCGACGCGGCCCATGGCCTGGCTGTCGCTGCTCATCATGCTGATGGCGCCCAAGTCGTGCAGTATGTCCTCGGCGGCGATGGTCTCCTTGCGGATGCGGCTCTCGGCAAAAGCCAGGTCTTCGGCGATTCCCGCGTCGAGGTGGTGGCACACCATCAGCATGTCCAGGTGCTCGTCGACCGTGTTGACGGTGAACGGCATCGTCGGATTCGTCGACGAGGGCAGGAAGTTCTGCTCGCCCACCACGCGCAGGATGTCGGGCGCGTGGCCGCCGCCCGCACCTTCGGTGTGGAAGGCGCACAGCGTGCGGCCCCTGGTCGCCGCGATCGTGTCCTCGACGAAGCCGCTCTCGTTGAGCGTGTCGCTGTGGATCGAGACCTGGGTGTCGGTCTCTTCGGCCACGCCCAGGCAGCAGTCGATCGCCGCGGGCGTGGTGCCCCAGTCTTCGTGCAGCTTCAGGCCGATCGCGCCAGCCTCGACCTGCTGGCGCAAGGCTTCGGGCCGGCTCGCGTTGCCCTTGCCGAGAAAACCCAGGTTCATCGCGAAGGCGTCGGCCGCCTGCAGCATGCGTGCAATGTTCTCCGGCCCCGGCGTGCAGGTGGTGGCGAAGGTGCCCGTCGCCGGGCCGGTGCCGCCACCGAGCATCGTCGTCACGCCGCTCATCAGCGACTCTTCGATCTGCTGCGGGCAGATGAAGTGGATGTGGCTGTCGATCCCGCCGGCAGTGACGATCAGCCCTTCGGCCGCGATGACTTCGGTGCCGGGGCCGATGACGATCGTGACACCGGGTTGCACGTCAGGGTTGCCGGCCTTGCCGATGGCCGCGATGCGCTGGCCGCGCAGGCCGATGTCGGCCTTGTAGATGCCGCCGGCATCGACGATCAGGGCGTTGGTGATGACGCAGTCGACCGCATCGTGCGGCCCGTGCCCGTTGATGCGCTGGCTTTGGCCCATGCCGTCGCGGATCGTCTTGCCACCGCCGAACTTGACCTCTTCGCCGTAGATGGTGAGGTCGCGTTCGACCTCGACGATGAGTTCGGTGTCCGCCAGGCGCACGCGGTCGCCCGTGGTGGGGCCGAACATCTCGGCATAGGCGCGTCGTCCGATGGTGGCCATGTCAGTGACGCCCGGCCGCCCGATGGCACTGACGCGCCCCTTGGGGGCTGCGAACGAAGTGAGCTTGGGGTCGTTTCATCCTAAGCCGGCGGAGCCGGAACCAAACAGGTAATACGATGGCCGACCCACCGATGGCGAGGTGAGCGACCATGGCTGCAGGTGCACTGACTGAGCGGTACGCGGCGAACCTTCACGGTGTGCTGTCGTGCTACGACAGGATCATCGTGACGGGCACGCTGCCTGGCGCGTGCTACGCGGGTGGGATGACGAGCTTTCTGTACTCGCGCAGCATTCGTATCTTCGATTACCCGCGCTTTGCCGAGCCGTTGCGCGATCGCATTCGCGAGCGGGCGCAGCAGGTGTGCGAGGCCGCTGGTGTGCAGATTGAGCATGTCAACAAGAGTCACATCCGCAAGGAGGAGTTGGTGGCTCGTGTACTTGCAGTGCGCGGCGATGCGGTGGGTCTGGTGCATGTGATCTCGGCCATGGAGGCGTGCCCGAGCTACAAGCCGTGGCTGGACAAGAGCAACGGGCATGTCTACCTGCGTGCGGACCAGGGCAAGTGCCTGCATTACTACTTCTACTTCATCGACGAAGAGTTCGGCCTGTGCTACCTGCGCGTGCCCACCTGGGCGCCGTTCGGGTTGCAGTTCTACTGCAACGGCCACAGCGCGCTGGCGCGCTCGCTCAGGCGAGAGGGCATCGAGTTCGTGCAGGAGGACAACGCCTTTTTGCGCGTCGCCGACCTGGCTCGGGCGCAGGCGCTGGCCGACGCGTTCAACCCCGAGCGACTGCACCGACGGCTCAAGCGCTATGCGCACTGGCTGTGCCCGGTGGCCGACGTGTTCGTTCAGGACGACTGGCACTGGAGCATTCGTCAGGCCGAATACTCCACCGACCTGATGTTTCGCAGCGAGCACATCCTCGTGCCGCTGTACGACGCCATCTCGCGTCAGGCGGTGCTGGCCGCCGATGCGCCGCGCGTGGCGGCTTTCCTGGGCAAGAAGATCACCCCGACGCTGGCGCAGGAGATCGGCTCGCGCCTGTCCACGCGCATCGAGGGCCGTTGCATCAAGCACTATATGGGCGCGGCCGGGGTGAAGGTCTACGACAAGTTCTCGCGCGTGCTGCGCGTGGAGACCACCGTCAATGACGTGAGCTTTTTCAAGCACCACCGCAGGGTGGAACACAAGGGCGCGGCAGCCACGCGCGAGCTCGCCCCGCTGAAGAAGTCGATCTACAGCCTGCTCGACCTTCGTGAGATTTTGGCAGGCTGCAACCAGCGCTACCTGGCGTTCCTGTCCAGCCTGGACGACCCCAGCGCCGGCGAGCGTGATCTGCAGCGGCTGAGTCAGCCGCGCGTCGGCGCAGATCCGTCGGTCAAGGGAATGAACTTCTTCAACGCCGCCGACCAGCAGTTGCTGCGCACGTTGCAACTCGGCGAGTTCAACATCCACGGCTGGCGTCGAGCCGACCTGCTGGCCAGGTTGGCAATGGCGCCATCGGCGATGACGCGTCAACTCAGACGACTGCGCCTGCTTGGCCTGATCAAGAAGGTCACGCATACCTATCGCTACTACCTCACCCGAATGGGCCGCGCGGTCATCGCCGCCGCTTGCTCGCTCACGCGATTCAACGTCGTTCCGGCCATGGCTGCTATGCATTGAAGTCCTTGCACGATCTGTCAAGACTCAGATGGTTAGAGACTAAATCCGGCAGTTACCCCGTGGCTGGCAGCCCCGGAGCTGGCTTTGGCGGCGCGATGACTGGCGCAATGCGCTCGCTGATGTAGCGCAACAGGCAGCCCCAGCGGTCCAGGTCCTTGAACTGCTCCGCAGAGGCCTTGACATGCTGCAAGGCCGCGCCGATGTTGGCGATCAGCTTGCGCAGGATGTCGGCCCGGCCGTGCAGCGGCGTCAGGTACAGCGTGGTCTGGTTGGCGTGGCTGGCCGCCTTGCCCACCGCGGCCAACAGCAGCGGACGGCTTGCTGGCCGTGCGGCGTGGCCGCAGCACCCTCATCCCAGCGCACGTGCATGCGCCCGCCCAGCGTGTCCACAACTTGCGGCTGCT
>DATDES010000186.1:0-9181 GCA_036522975.1 Burkholderiaceae bacterium
CATCGCCGCAAGCCGCGACACCCCGCAGGCCGACTCGAATGGCGCATCACTGTGCGCGCCGATGGCCGGCTGCTCGCCGGCGGCGCCGTGCCGACCTTGATCGACTGGGGCCGGACACCGCATCCGACGCTGTCGATGGCAGCGTCGGGCGTCGCGCTGCGCCAACTCGCGCTGCGCGGCCTGGCACCGGCGACCCAGAGGGCACTCGGTTTGCCCGGCGTTGAGCTGCCGCAGGACCGTGGGCCGGCGATTTTGGCCATCCTGGACACTCCTGGCGGTCGCCTGACCCTGTCCTCCATCTGACCCGTCCATGCACACCATCCGCGCCGACGAACTCGAAGCCGCCCAGACGGTGGTCTATGCCGCGATGGCGCCGACCCCACAGTACGCTTGGCCGCTGCTGCGCCAGCGGCTCGGCAGCGAGGTCTGGGTCAAGCACGAGAACCACACCCCGTTGGGCGCTTTCAAACTGCGCGGGGGCCTGGTCTACATGCAGGCCCTCGCGCGGCGCGAGCCGGATTGCCGGGGCGTCATCAGTGCGACGCGCGGCAACCACGGCCAGTCGGTGGCCTATGCGGCGCGGCGGCATGGGCTGGCGGCGACGGTCGTCGTGCCGCATGGCAACTCGGTCGAGAAGAACGCAGCGATGCGAGCCCTGGGCGCCGAGCTGGTCGAACATGGAGACGACTTCCAGCAGGCGCGTGAGCATGCCGCCCTGCTCGCCGCCGATCGCCGGCTGCACTACGTGCCTTCGTTCCATCGCGATCTCGTGCTCGGCGTCGCCAGCTACTGGATCGAGTTCTTTCGCGCCGTGCAGCCGGCGGTCGTGTTCGTGCCCGTCGGCCTGGGCTCGGGCATCTGCGCCTGCATCGCGGCGCGGGCGCATACCGGCGTCGCCACGCGAATCATCGGGGTCGTGTCCGCGCATGCCACGGCCTACCTGGACTCCTTCCGCGCCGGCCGCTGCATCGAGGCACCGGTCAGCACGCTGCTGGCCGATGGCATGGCCTGCCGGGTCGCCGACGAGGAGGCGCTGGCCCAGATGCGGCGCGAGGTCGATGACGTGGTTGCGGTGACCGACGATGAAGTCGCCAGCGCGATGCGCGCGCTCTTTTCCGACACCCACAACGTGGCCGAAGGGGCCGGTGCGGCGTCGCTGGCCGCCGCGATGCAGCATCGCGAGCGCTGGCGTGGGCAGGCGATCGGTGTCACGCTCTGCGGCGGCAATGTCGATCGGGCCGTGTTCGCGCGCGTGCTGGCCGGCGAAGAAGGCAGGGCCTGGCAATGACCGACGAGCTCTTCCGCGAAGACGCGTCGCTGCGCGAGTGCCGCGCGACCGTGCTGGGCCTGGACGAGGGGGGCGTGATCCTCGACCGCACCGTGTTCTATCCGCTCGGTGGCGGACAGGCGGGCGACGCGGGTCGCCTGACGCTGGCCGATGGCGCCGTCGTCGACATTGCCGACACGCGCAAGAGCAAGGCGCGCCCGGGCGCCGTGCTGCACCTGCCGGCGCCCGGCACGGATCTGTCTCAGCTTGCACTCGGCACCTTGCTGACGGCGCAGATCGATTGGCAGCGCCGTCACCGGCACATGCGCTTTCACACCGCCACCCATTTGTTGTGCGCGCTGGTGCCGCACCCGGTCGACGGCTGCTCGATCACGGCGAACTACGCGCGCCTGGATTTCCACATGAGCGAGCCGCTCGACAAGGAGATGCTGACAGCCGGCATAGCGCGTCTGGTGGCGGGGGCGCACGCGGTGCGCCATCGCTGGATCAGCGAGGCAGAGCTCGATGCCAACCCGGGCCTGGTGCGCAGCATGAGCGTTCAGCCACCGCGCGGTCTGGGCCGGGTGCGCGTGCTGGAGATCGAGAGCGTCGACCTCCAGCCCTGCGGTGGCACCCATGTGGCCAACACGGCCGAGATCGGCGCCGTGATCGTCACCAAGATCGAGAAGAAGAGTGCAATGACGCGCCGGGTCGTGCTCGGCTTCGTGGCCTAGGTGGTGTGAAGCCTATTGCGGCTTCTGGTAAGTGTCGTGGCAGGCCTTGCAACTCTGGCCGACGGTGCCGGCCGCGGCCTTGATCTGGTCCAGGTTGCCGGTCTTGCCGGCGGCCGCGAGCTTGGCGACATCTTCCTGGCTCTTTGCGACCGCCGCGGCGAACTTGTCCTTTTCAGTCCAGATCTCCGGCTTGGCCCGCGTGTTGCCCTTGTCACTGCCGTCTATGAAGGCGGCAAACTGCAAGCGGTTCAGCATGCTGACCACCTCGATCTGCTCGGCGGCCACCTTGGCATCGAAGGGCACTTGCCCATTGGCCATGGCGAAGATGCGCGCCATGTGATTGCCCTGCAGCGACATGGCGCTCTGCCGGTACTTGATCGCCGCCTCGGCATTGCGGTACTGGGCTGCCGCAGGCATTGCGGTCAGCGCGGCGACAAGCCCGAGTGCGGCGGCGAGCGGAGCGGAGCGGTACTTCATCGACGACATGCGGTTTCCTTCTTGGGGGTTGCGAACACGAGCCCCGCCTTGGCAAGATTTGCCGGGGCGGCCGTTTTCAGTGTACGCAGGCATCGCCGACGGCCTTGCGGGTCGCGGGTAAATCCTGGTATCGCTATTGGCAGGACCTGCTGCGCCGCGTTATCGTGGCGCCCAGTCGATCGCGCTTTCGTTGCCCGAGGTATGAAGTCCACACCTGCCGAGCCCGCACTTCAGACCGTACGCATATGGGACCTGCCGACGCGCTTGTTTCACTGGTTGCTGGCCCTGACGGTGGTCGCCTCAGTGGCCAGTGGCCTGAGCGGCGGCGGCGCGATGGTCTGGCACACGCGCCTGGGCCTGGTGGTGTTGGCGCTGCTGCTGTTTCGCCTGGTCTGGGGCTTCATGGGCGGTCACTGGTCGCGCTTTGGGTCCTTTCTCTATGGACCGCGTAGCGTGGCGGCCTACTGGCGCGGCGATCTCGGTCCCGGCGGGCGCTACGACATCGGCCACAGCCCGGTCGGCGCCTTGTCGGTGTGGGCCCTGCTGGGGCTGCTGGCCGTGCAAGTGGCCACGGGACTGGTGGCCGATGACGAGATCGCAACTACCGGCCCCCTGAACCGCTTTGTCTCCAGCGCCCTGGCCAACGCGGCCAGTGCCTGGCATGCGCAACTCGGCAAGACTGTGCTGATCGTGCTGATCGTCGCCCATACCGGCGCCGTTCTCTACTACCTCTGGCGAAGGAGGCGCAACCTGATCGGCCCGATGATTCACGGCGACATGCGCCTGGCGACGGGAGCGGTCGCATCGAAAGATGGGGCCGGCCTGCGGCTTGCTGCGCTGGCGGTTGCGGCGGCAGCCGCCGCCGTCGCCTGGTGGGTCGGCAGCCTGGGCTCGCCATGACCGCGCCAGTCATTGAACTACTGACCCCTGCAACGCCCGAGTTGTTGGCGTCCACGCGGGCGATCTTTCGCGAGTATGCGAACAGCCTTGGCGTCGACCTGTGCTTCCAGAACTTCGAGGCCGAACTGGCTGAGCTGCCTGGCGAGTACGTGCCGCCGAGGGGTGCTCTTCTGCTGGCGATGGTCGACGGCGAGGTGTCGGGCTGTGGCGCGTTGCGCCCGTTGCTCGAGTCCGACGACGGCAATGGCTGCGAAATGAAGCGCCTCTACGTTCGACCGGCATACCGCAAGTTCGGTCTCGGCCGCCTGCTCGCGCAGGCCCTGGTCGACCGTGGCCGACAAGCCGGCTACTCGTCGATGCTGCTCGATACCCTGGACGAGATGGAGGCCGCGCGCGGCTTGTACGCCAGCCTGGGCTTCAAGGAAATCCCGCCGTACTACTTCAATCCGATCCCGGGCGCGCATTATCTGAAGGCGGATCTGGGATGACCCGGAGATAAAAAGGGGCGGCCCGGGCCGCCCCTTTCTTTGCGTCGCTAGAACCGACCTCAGGCGGCGTTCAACCACATCGCGGTGTCGAACGCACTGCTCATCAGCGGCATGTTCATGCCGAAGCTGGCATTCGCTGCCGCGGCCTTGGCAGCGGCAGCACTCTTCGCCTTGCTGCCGCCTTCGCTGCTGGTGTTGCTCGTGGGGGCCATCTCTGCCGCCCGCTCCCATGACCCGATTTCCTGGGAGCGGGCTACTGAAAAGAATAGAAGCACCTGAATGGTACTTTTCGCTCGGCCCAGAAGTCGGCCGCATCGCGGAACGCGTCGAGCAGTTGTTCGCGCGTCTCACGGTCGAAGCGCGGGTTGTCAGGCAGCTGCTCGAGCACGACCACGAAGCCCGGCTGCGCGCCCGCCTTCTGCACCAGGTCGGTCATGCAGTCGTACAGTGCATCCAGGTTCTTCCCGAAATGCTGCGGGAACAGGAAGGCCTCGGCGATGCCATCGAGAACTTCCTGCTTGGACTGCGCGTTGGCCATGTTCGCATAGAGGAAATGCTGGCCGGCGTCATGCGCGGCCAGCATCAGATCCTCGACGCGATAGGCGCGTATGGACTGCACGATATTTGGACGGACAGTCTGCAAGAGCATGGTCGCGTGCCTCCTCAAGTCAAAGAAAGAAAAACGAAACTCGGTTGTTCATTGCCCGCTCGCCTGGACGGAGGCCAGACTGCTGGCAGCGCCGACGATGCGCCTGAAGCTGGCGTAATGGTCGGCGCTGTAATAACAGGCCTGCGGCTTCGCCGCTTCCAGGCCGCCGCAAACGATTCGTCTGGCGCCGCGGCCTTGCGAGCCCGGTGTGCGGACCGTGTACTCGCGGTAGTAGCCCCGGTTCTGCCGTGGCAAGAGCCGTTCGCGGTTACCAAACACGCTGCCATCCTTGGCAAAGGGAAACGGGCCACCGCTGCGAATGAGCGACTCGGTCTGTTGGGCTTCGATCGGCAGCGCCGACACGTTCACCACCGCTTCGTCACTGGAAAAGGCAGCTGCTGGCGCCAACGAAGCAGCGACAACAGAGAGAGCGAGCCCTAACTTTTGTGCAGCCTTGCGAACCGATCGTGCCAACGATGACCCAGCGGATCCCACGGGTTTACCCTGAAAAATCAAACGCGCATGCTACCGGATCGGCCAGAAAAGCTCAAGTCATTGCCCAGAATTGGGGCACTGACTCTAGCATAACTGTAAGTGATCACTTTCAAAATACAGTACGCAAAGACTGTTGCCGCTGGCAGAGTTCGGCCCAGTCGTCGCCGGCCGTGCGATGCACCAATCAGCGCTGCGCGTTGGCGTCTGCGACGGTGAGGGCGCTCATGTTGATGATCCGGCGCACGGTCGCCATGGCCGTCAGGATATGAACCGGCTTGTCGGCGCCGAGCAGCACAGGACCGATCGCGATACCGCCGCCGGCTGCGGTCTTGAGCAGGTTGTAAGAGATGTTGGCGGCATCGATGTTGGGCAGGACCAGCAGGTTGGCGTTGCCCCGCAAGCAGGTATTCGGCATCACCGCCAATCGGGCTTCGCCATCGAGCGCGACGTCGCCGTGCATCTCGCCATCGACCTCGAGCCAGGGTGCCTGGTCGCGCAGCAGCGCCAGGGTGCGGCGCATCTTCTGCGCGCTGGGCAGTTCGCTGGTGCCGAAATTGGAGTGCGACAGCAAGGCGGCCTTGGGCTGCACGCCGAAGCGCAACATCTCTTCGGCGGCCATAAGGGTGATTGCAGCCAGTTCTTCGGCGCTTGGATCGGCGTTGACGTGCGTATCGACCAGGAACACCTGGCGGCCCGGCAGCATCAGGCCGTTCATGCAGGCGTAAACCCGAACGTCCTGTGTCGTGCGGAGGCTGCCGCCGGCGCGGCGCCCGATCACCTGGTCGATGTAGTGCAGATGGGCGTGGGTGGTGCCCCAGGTGCCGCAGAGCATGCCGTCGACCTCGCCCTTGTGCAGCAGCATCGCGCCGATCAGGGTCAGGCGGCGCCGCATCTCGATCTTGGCCACTTGGACGGTGACACCCTGGCGCTCGGTCATGCGGTGGTAGGTCTGCCAGAAATCCCGATAGCGGTGGTCGTGCTCGACATTGACGACGTCGTAGTCGACGCCCTCCTTCAGGCGCAGGCCGAAGCGCTCGATGCGCTGGGCAATGATCGCCGGCCGCCCAATCAGGGTCGGCCGCGCCAAGCCCTCGTCGACCACCACCTGCACGGCGCGCAACACGCGCTCTTCTTCACCCTCGGCATAGGCGACGCGCTTGGACTTGGCCTGCTTGGCCAGCGTGAAGATGGGACGCATCGCGGTGCCCGAGGCGTACACGAAGGCCTGCAGGCGCTCGCCGTAAGCGGCCATGTCGGCGATCGGCCGGATCGCCACGCCCGACTCCGCCGCAGCCCGGGCCACGGCCGGGGCGATCTTCATCATCAGGCGCGGATCAAAGGGCTTGGGGATCAGGTACTCGGGGCCGAAGGACAGGGTCACGCCGGCGTACGCAGCAGCCACCACCTCGCTCTGCTCGGCCCGGGCCAGGTCGGCGATCGCGCGCACCGCGGCGATCTCCATCGCGTCGGTGATCGTCGTCGCGCCGCAGTCGAGGGCGCCGCGGAAGATATAGGGGAAGCACAGGACGTTGTTGACCTGGTTCGGGTAGTCGGTGCGGCCGGTGGCCATGATCGCGTCGTCGCGCACCGCCTTGACCTCCTCGGGCGAGATCTCCGGTGTCGGGTTGGCCAAGGCGAAGATGATCGGCCGGGCCGCCATCGACTTCACCATGTCCGGCTTCAGCACTCCGGCGGCCGACAGGCCGAGGAAGACGTCGGCGCCGGCGATCGCCTCAGCCAACGTGCGGTGCGCGGTGTCCTGGGCGAACTCGGCCTTGTCCGGGTCCATCAGCTCGGTGCGGCCTTTCCAGACCACGCCCGCGAGGTCGGTGGCAACGATGTTCTTGCGCGGCACGCCAAGCTTGAGCAGCAGGTTCAGGCACGCCAGGGCCGCGGCACCGGCGCCCGAGGTGACCAGCTTGACCTCGCCGATGGCCTTGCCCGCGACCTTCAGGCCGTTCAGCAGGGCCGCCCCGACGACAATGGCGGTGCCGTGCTGATCGTCGTGGAAGACGGGGATCTTCATCCGTTCGCGCAGCTTGCGCTCGACGTAGAAGCAGTCCGGCGCCTTGATGTCTTCGAGGTTGATGCCGCCGAAGGTCGGCTCGAGCGCGGCGATCACATCGACCAGCTTGTCGAGGTCGTTCTCCTTGACCTCAAGGTCAAAGACATCGATGCCGGCAAACTTCTTGAACAGCACCGCCTTGCCCTCCATCACCGGCTTGGCTGCCAGCGGGCCGATGTTGCCCAGGCCCAGCACCGCCGTGCCGTTGGTGACGACGGCGACCAGATTGCCCCGCGCCGTGTAACGGTGCGCATTGCGCTCGTCGGCGACGATTTCCTCGCAGGCCGCCGCGACGCCCGGCGAGTACGCGAGCGACAAGTCGTGCTGGTTGACCAGCTGCTTGGTGGCCGCGACCGCGATCTTGCCCGGCGTCGGGAACTCGTGGTACTCGAGCGCGGCGCGGCGCAGCTCGGCGTGTTTGGCTTCCTGGGTCGGCATGGTGATGGGGCTCGGGTTGTGAGGGAGCGGTCGCGGCGGGGCGTCGATGATGCCGCATGGCCGCAGCGTGCACCATAGCGGCACACCCCGGTGCCACCCATGCGCAAAACCGCGTATCGCCTTTGCGCGGCGGTACGCAATACTGGCCCGCAGCATGACCCAGGTTGCGCCCGCCGCCATTGCCCAAGCCGAGGGCGAAGCTGCGCGCGCGGCCCCGCCGCAGCGGGCGGTGCGGCGCTGGCGGCGTGCCCTGCTGTGGGGTTCGCTGATCACCCTGCTGGCCGTGGCGGAGGTTCTGCTGGTCCTGCTGGCCGTGAACTACGAGACCACGCGCGCCCAGGATCGCACCGAAGCGGTCGCCGTCGCCACCGCCGCGCACGCCCGTCAAACCCTGGCGCGCGACCTCCAGACCCTGCAGGCCCTGGTCTGGAACGAACCCGTTCCAGCGCAATGGCGCAGCGATGCCAGCGACATCCTGCGCGCCCGGCGCGAGCTGCTGCACCTGGAGCGGCGCAGCGCCGGTTTTGCCGTCGACGTCGCCGTGCAGACGCCCTACCGGTCGAACTTGTTCAGCGTGATTCCGCGCAGCGCGCTGAGCCAGGAGGCCGAGTTCGCCTGCAGCAGCGCACGCCGAAGCGGTTCGCCGGCGTTCTCGCGCAGTCACTTCGTGCCGGAGCCCGGCGGCCTCGGCCTCGAGGTGATCGAGCTTTGCGTGCCGATCACATCGGGCGACGAAGACCTTGGCAGCCTGGTGGCGACATTTTCGCTCGCAGCCCTGCTCGACGAGGCGCTGGCGGCCGATCCGTCGCGCAGCCATGAGTTGAGCTTCGTCGAGGGCGACGGGGCCCGCCTGGCGCGCGCCGGCACCGTGCGCGGCGCCGGCATCTACCGCGCCGAACATCCGCTCGACCTGGCCGGCGCCGCGTTGCGCGTCCGCGCCGACAGCGCCGAAGGCCGGCCGCATCTGATCCCCAACCTCAGCCTGGCGCTGGTGGTCGGGCTGTCGGTCGCCCTGTCGGCCCTGGTGCTGCTGCTGGCGCGCGACGTGCGACGCCGTGCCGCGGCGGAAGAACGTCTCGCTGAGGCGCTGGCCTTTCGCAAGGCCATGGAGGACTCGCTGATCACCGGACTGCGCGCGCGCGACCTCGAAGGGCGCATCACCTACGTCAACCCGGCGTTCTGCCGGATGGTCGGCTTCGATGCCGACGAACTGCAGCATGCGCCCATGCCGCCCTACTGGCCGCCGGAGCGGGCCGGCGAATACGCCGAGCGCCAGGTGAAACGCCTGGCCCGCGGTGGAGGCGACCCGCGCGTCGGCTATGAAACGGTGTTCATGCGCAAGAACGGCGAACGCTTCCCGGTCATGATCTACGAGGCCCCGCTCGTCGACAGCGCCGGCCGCCACAGCGGCTGGATGAGCGCGGCGCTGGACGTGTCGGACCAGCGCCGCATGGAGGACCTGTCGCGCCAGCAGCAGGAGCGCCTGCAGGCCACGGCACGCCTCGCAACGGTCGGCGAAATGGCTTCGCTGCTGAGCCATGAGTTGAACCAGCCGCTGTCGGCGATCGCCAGCTATGCCAGCGGCTCGCTGAACCTGCTCAACGGGCCGCCAGGGCAGGAGCAGGAACTCCGCGGACTGCTGCAGCAGTCGATCGGTCGCATCGCCGA
>DATDES010000187.1:0-11176 GCA_036522975.1 Burkholderiaceae bacterium
CGAACACCCTCGACAGCACGTCACCCGGCCGCATGCCGCCCCGGGCCAGACACAGGATCTGGTCGAACTCCCAACCCGAATGCACTACCTTGAGCGCCAGGCGTTCGGTCAACAGGTGGTACTCGTCCCAGGAGACGTAGAGGTGTTTGCCGTCGTCGGTGAGCATCGGTCGAGTCCTCTCAGGTCTTGTACGGGTGGCGAAGCAGGATCGTCTGTTCGCGATCGGGCCCGGTGGAAACCATGTCGATCGGTACGTCCATGGATTGCTGGACCCGTTCGAGGTAGCGCCGGGCATTGAGCGGCAGCTGATCCCACCGGGTCAGGCCCACCGTAGGTTCGGTCCAGCCAGCGAAACGCTCGTAGATCGGCTGGCAGGCCAGGATGTCGTCGGCATCCAGCGGCAGGATGTCGATGCGCTCGCCACCCAATTGATAGCCGACGCAGATCTTGATTTCCGCCAGGCCGTCGAGCACGTCGAGCTTGGTGATGCACACGCCCGAGATGCCGTTGATGATCATCGAGCGCTTGAGCGCCGCCGCGTCGAGCCAGCCGCAGCGCCGCGGTCGACCCGTGACGGTGCCCCGCTCCTGGCCGACAGTCGACAAGTGGTGACCCACCGTGCCGGGCACGTCCATCGGCAGTTCGGTCGGGAACGGCCCGGACCCGACCCGCGTGGTGTAGGCCTTGGTGATGCCAAGGACATAGTGCAACTGATCGGGCCCGACTCCCGCCCCCGCAGCCGCATTGCCGGCGACGCAATTGCTCGAGGTGACATACGGGTAGGTGCCGTGGTCGATGTCGAGCAAAGTGCCCTGGGCGCCCTCGAATAGCAGGTTCGCACCGCTGCGATGTGCCGTGTGGATGCGATAGCCGACGTCGGCCATCATCGGCTTCAACTGCTCGGCAACCGCCATCGCATGCTCGAAGATCGGCTGGACCTGGAGTGGCTTCGAATGGAGGTAGCTCGCGAGCGCGAAATTGTGCAACTCCACAAGCTCGCGCAGCTTCTTCGCAAAACGTTCGGGGTGCTTCAAATCCTGCACGCGCAAAGCGCGCCGGGCGACCTTGTCCTCGTAGGCCGGGCCGATGCCCTTGCCGGTGGTGCCGATCTTGCCGATGCCGCTGCTCTCGCGGAGCGCCTCGCGGGCCCGATCGACCTCGACATGGAAAGGCAGGATCAGCGGACACGATTCGCTGATAAAGAGGCGCGAACGCACTTCGACACCGATCGCCTCCAAGCGTTCGATCTCGCCCAGCAGGTGCGAGGGATCGACCACCACGCCATTGCCGATGTAGCAGGCGACCCCGTCGCGCATGATGCCGCTGGGAATCAGCTGCAGCGCCGTCTTGACGCCCTTGATGACCAGGGTGTGGCCCGCGTTGTGGCCACCCTGGAAGCGGACCACGCCTTGCGCATGGTCGGTCAGCCAGTCGACCACCTTGCCCTTGCCTTCATCGCCCCATTGGGTGCCGACGACGACGACGTTGCGGCCGCGGCCAGTTGCTTGTTGCATGTGTTGAAGGTCCTGAATTTCAGTTGGGTGTCAGAGCGCACGCAGCACCCAGCGGCCACCGACCTCGATCAGCTCTCGATCGCAGTCGTACTCCTGGGCTTCGTGCTCATGCCCGGGCAGGGTGCAGACGACCATCTCGCCCTGTTCACGCAGGCGACGGACGGTGGCTCGCAGCCCCGCGCCCTCGCCCCAGGGCGCGCGCACCGCGGCGCCCGTCGGGCGCTCGGCGGCTACCAGAGCCAGCGCCTTGACATCGAGGCTGAAGCCCACCGCAGGCCGGTTGCGGCCGAACACGGCACCGACCTCGTCGTAACGTCCGCCACGCGCCAGCGCCGCATTGGCCGCCGCGCCGTAGAGCGAGAAGCGGATGCCGCTGTAGTACGCGTAGCCGCTCATGTCAGCCAGGTCCACGCCGATCCGAACGGCCGGATGCGCCAGTCGCACATGGCTGGCCAGCCAGGCCAGGTCATCGAGCGCGCTGACGATGGCGGCCTTCGCTGGCAAGGCCGTACGCGCGGCATCCAGCACTTCGACGCCGCCGTACAGGCGCAGGACCGCCGCCAGGCCCTGCTGCACCTCCGCGGACATCGGCCCCGCAAAGTCGGACAATGCCGCCGCATCCTTGCGTGCCAAAGCGTCGATCAGGTGGTCGTCGACGACCAAATCGCCCAACACAGCACGGACGATGCGGGCATCCCCGAGATCGAGCAGCACGTCGTCGACACCGGCCGCGTGCAGGCCATCGAGTGCCAGATCAATGATCTCGAGATCGGCTTCGAGCCCCGAATGGCCGTAGATCTCGGCGCCGAACTGCAAGGGTTCGCGGCTGCTCTGCGCACTATCGGCCCGGGCGTGGAGCACAGGGCCGCAGTAGCTCAGGCGTGCGACGCCGTTGCGATTGAGCAGGTGGGCGTCGATGCGTGCGACTTGCGGTGTGGTGTCGGCGCGCAGGCCCAGCGTGCGACCGGACAACTGGTCAACGAGCTTGAAGGTCTTCAGGTCCAGCGCATGGCCAGTGCCCGAGAGCAAGGACTCAAGGTGCTCCACCAACGGCGGCATCACCAGCTCGAAGCCGTAGCTGCGGGCGCCGTCGATCAGCGTGCGTCGAAGCTCCTCGATGCGACGCGCCTGGCTCGGCAACACATCGGCAATCTGCTCGGGCAACAGCCACGCACGCGACATGGGACAAAACGCAGCGTTGTTGAAAGCGGCATTGTACCGAGCGCTCCAGGCAGTCAAGACCGCCAGACCGCCATCAACGCAAGCCCGGCCACGAGGCTGATCAGGCCGATGAAGCGAATCTGGCCGTCGCTCATCCGCGTGGCGCGTTCGAACACCTCGCGCCAGGTGGCCGGACTCACGAACGGCAACAGCCCCTCGATCAGCAGCATCAGCGCCAGCGCGCCGAGCAGGACGTCGCCCATCGCGGGGGACGTTCTACTTCTTCGCCGGGGCGCCCGGTGCGGCGCCGCCGTTGCGCATCGCACGGAAGAAGTCGCTGCTCGGGTCGAGCACCATCACGTCGCCCTTGTTGCGAAAACTCGCCCGATAGGCCTCGAGGCTGCGGTAGAACTGCGCGAACTGGGGGTCGCGGCCGAAGGCATCGGCATACAGTGCCGACGCTTTCGCGTCACCCTCGCCCTTGACCTTTTGGGCATCGCGGTAGGCCTCGGCAATGATGACCTCGCGCTGGCGGTCGGCGTCGGCGCGGATCTTCTCCGACTCTGCCGCGCCCTGCGAGCGCTGTTCGTTCGCGACGCGATTGCGTTCGGACTGCATCCGGCGGTAGACCGAGTCGGTGATGTCCGCGACGAAGTCCACCCGTTTCACGCGCACGTCGACGATTTCGATGCCAAAGGCCTTGCTGTCGTCAGCCAGGCGGGACTGAACGTCCTGCATCACCTTTTCGCGCTCGGTGGACAGCATGCCGCTGACCGTGCGGCGTGTCACGACCTCGTTGAACGCAGCCTGCACCACCGGGGCCAGACGGTTCTCGAGATTGCGCAGATCGACGCCGTTGTTGCGGATGAATTGGCGCGGCTCCGAGATGCGCCACTTGATCAGCCAGTCGATGATCAGGCTCTTCTTCTCGGCCGTGAAGATCGGGCGGGTTTCCGGGCTGTCCAGGGTCTGGATGCGCTTGTCGAGGAAGACCACGTTCTGGAACGGCGGCGGCAGCTTGATCTTCAGGCCGGGTTCGGTGATCACCTCCTTGATCTCGCCCAACGCGTAGACCACCGCCACCTGGCGCTGGTCGACGATGAAGAGGGTGGAGGCAGCGAGCATCAGCGCGAGCAAGGCGCTGACGGCAATGAGTCCGATGCGGTTCATGTTGTTGTCTTTCCGGGCTCAGCGAACTTCACGGTCGCGGGTGCGCGAACCATCGCGCGAACGCGCGTCGGCGCCGGCCGCAGCGGGGGACTCGGGGGTCGCCACCGAGGTCGGCGCCGGGGCCGCCGCCGCAGGCACTGCGGCCTGCTGCATCAGCTTGTCCAGCGGCAGGTACAGAAGGTTCGAGCCGCTACGACTGTCGACCATGATCTTGCTGACATTGCCGTACACCGACTGCATCGTCTCCAGGTATAGGCGGTCGCGTGTCACCTGCGGTGCCTTCTGGTACTCCGTGAGCACCGAGCGGAAGCGCTGGGCATCGCCCTCGGCCTGCGCGATCACGCGTGAGCGGTAGCCTTCCGCTTCCTCCTTCAGGCGCGAAGACGTGCCCTGCGCCTTCGGAATCACGTCGGCCGCATAGGCCTGACCTTCGTTCTTGAAGCGATCCCGGTCGGCCGTCGCCTTGACGGCATCGTTGAAGGCGGCCTGCACCTGCTCGGGCACCTGCACGTTCTGGACGTTGACGTTGGCGATGATGACGCCAGCGTTGAGGCGGTCGAGTTGGATCTGGATCGACTTGACCAGATCCGCTGCAATCGCATCGCGCTGCTCGTAAAGCACCTGGTCGACCTTGCTGCGGCCGACGATTTCGCGCACCGCGGTCTCGCTGGCCTGAACAACAGCCTCTTCGGGGTTGCGGTTCTCGAACAGGTAGGCCCGCGCATCCTTCAGTCGGTACTGCACGGTGAAGCGGATGTCGACGATGTTCTCGTCCTGGGTCAGCATCGACGAATCACGCAAGCCCGTGGATTGGGCCACCGTGTTGCGCCCGACCTCGGCCGACCGTAGCTGGGTTACCGCGACGGTCTCATGGGCCTGGAACGGATAAGGCCAGCGGAACTGGATGCCGGCGTCGCGGGTCTGGGTGTAGCGGCCAAACGAGGTGACGACGGCCTGCTGGCCTTCTTGCACGATGAAGACCCCGCTGCCGAGCCAGACCAGCACGGCAACGCCGCCGATCAGCACCAGGCCGATGCCGGCGCTCTTCATGTCGGGCTGGAACCCACCGCCGCCGCCCTCGCCATTGCCGCCACCGCTGCCTCGCTGCGGCAGCTTGGCGCCGCCCTTGCCGCCGAAGAGGCCACCGAGCTTGCGATTGAAGTCGCGCCACAACTCGTCGAGGTCCGGCGGACCGTCGCCGCGGTTGTTGTAGAGCCGACCGTCATCGGGGCCTGCCGCCATGCGACGCCGCGCAGGTCGCAGCAAGCCTGCCAAGAGGGCCCATGCGGCGCGGCCGAGTTCGGCCAGTCGCGGCCTCTTGGACAAGGAGGTGTCGGGCTCGAAGCGTGGGGTCATGCTTGCTTGACTCGGTAAGTGGGTTCTTCAGTGCCCGACGACGGTTCGGCCTGCGGGGCCAGGGGCCGATATGGTGGCACAGCCCCGGCATTCAAGCTGCTGCCTGCAACTTGTTCGGCGATCACGCCGCGCAGCAGTTCCAGGCCACGCCCGTCCTTGGCGCTGACGAAAACACGCGGTGTGCGCACGCCCGGTGCGCGCTCGACTGCGTCGCGCAGAGCCCGCGGTACCTGCGGTTCGGCCAATAGATCGAGCTTGTTGAACACCAGGATCTGGGGAATGCGATCGGCACCGATCTCAGCGAGCACGCGCTCGACTTCCTCGATCTGCTCGGCGGCCAGAGGGCTGGCTGCATCGACCACGTGCAACAGCAGGTCGGCTTCGGCCGCTTCCTGCAGGGTGGCGCGGAAGGCTTCGACCAGCTTGTGCGGCAGATCGCGGATGAAGCCCACGGTGTCGGACAGCGAGACCTGGCGACCGGCCTCCTGCAGCCACAAGGCGCGCGTCGTGGTGTCGAGGGTGGCAAACAACTGGTCGGCGGCATAGGCCCGGGCTTTGACCAGGGCATTGAAGATCGTCGACTTGCCGGCATTGGTGTAGCCGACCAATGAGATCCGGAAAGTCCCATTGCGCTCGCGCGCGCGGCGCTGGGTCTGGTGCTGGCGCTTGACCTTTTCGAGCCGCGCCTTCACGGTCTTGATGCGTTCGCCGATCATGCGTCGGTCAAGCTCGATCTGCGCTTCGCCCGGTCCGCCGCGGATGCCGATGCCACCGGTCTGGCGTTCGAGGTGGCTCCAGCGCCGAACCAGGCGGGTGGCCTGGTATTGAAGACGCGCCAGCTCGACCTGCAGCTTGCCCTCGTGGCTCTGAGCCCGGGCAGCGAAGATGTCAAGGATCAGCGCCGTGCGGTCGGCTACCGCCACCCCAAGATGTTGTTCGAGATTGCGCTGCTGCGCCGGCGACAGGGCCTGGTCGAAGATCACGCCCTGCGCCTGCTCGGCCATGACGATCGCCTTGATCTCGTCGGCCTTGCCGGAGCCGACGAACAACGCGGCGTCAGGCGCCTTGCGTCGGGCGATCACCCGGGCGACAGGAAAGTCGCCTGCCGAGGCGCCAAGCAGGGCCAGTTCGTCGAGCGTGGCGTCGAAAGATGAACCGGGCCCGAGGTCGACCCCGACCAGCACCACGCGGGTTGCGGTGGCAGCGGGGGCGTTCTGGTCGATGGTGACGGAACCCAAGACGTCGCGCGCTCAGCCTGCCGTCAAGCGGCGCTCGACTCGCCCGGTTCCTGGGCGTGGAAATTGACCGCGCGCCCTGGCACGACGGTCGAGATCGCGTGTTTGTAGACCATCTGCGTCACCGTGTTGCGCAGCAGCACCACGTACTGGTCGAAGGACTCGATCTGGCCCTGCAGCTTGATACCGTTGACCAGGTAGATCGACACCGGCACATGCTCCTTGCGCAGCAGGTTCAGGAACGGGTCTTGTAGGAGTTGCCCTTTGTTGCTCACGATATTCACTCCGTGTTGAAAGTCCGTATGTTTGGCACGTTATCACAGGGTTGCCACCTATGGCGCCAGGGGCGGCAACACCCCTACGAACCCTTGTCGTCGAAAGGGTTCCGTGAGCTCTTGACTTCGATGCGCAAGGGCGTACCGACGAGCTTGAAGTGGGCCCGGATACGCCCCTCCAGAAAGCGCTTGTAGCTGTCGGTCACGTGTTCGAGCGAATTCCCGTGTACGACCACGATCGGCGGGTTCATCCCGCCCTGGTGCGCATAACGCAGCTTGGGGCGGAAGTGCCCAGCGCGTTTGGGCGCCTGGTGCTCCACGGCTTCGAGGAGCAGCCGGGTCAGTACTGGCGTCGGCATCTTCTTTGTCGCCGAGGCGTGGGCATCGGCAATCGCCTGCCACAGGGGCCCCAAGCCCTGGCGCTTCAGCGCCGAAATGTGCAGCCGGGTCGCGTACTTCAGGAAGGCCAGGCGTGACTCGATCGACCGCTCCAGCATCTCGCGCTGGTAGCTGTCGATCGCGTCCCACTTGTTGATCGCGATCACGACCGCACGACCGGCGTCGAGGATGTAGCCAGCGATGTGGGCGTCCTGGTCGCTCACCCCCTGGGTCGCATCGAGCAGCAGCACGACGACGTTGGCATCGGCGATCGCCTGCAGGGTCTTGACCACCGAGAACTTCTCGATCGCCTCGAACACCTTGCCTTTGCGGCGAAGCCCCGCGGTGTCTATGAGTTCGAATTTCTGCCCGCCGCGTTCGAAGGGCACGTGGATGGCATCACGCGTGGTGCCCGGCATGTCGAATGCAATCAGGCGCTCCTCGCCCAGCCAGGTGTTGATCAGGGTGCTCTTGCCGACGTTCGGGCGGCCGGCTACGGCCAAGCGGATCGGGCGATCGACGCCGGCACCGAACACGTCTTCTTCCTCGTCGCCGAGATCCAGGCCCTCGAGTACCGCGTCGATCAAGCTGCGGATGCCCTGTCCGTGTGCCGCCGACACCGGGTGCGGCTCGCCGATGCCGAGTTCGTGGAACTCGGCCAGGTGCGGCGAATCGCTCATGCCCTCGGCCTTGTTGACGGCCAGGAAGACGCGTTTATTGGCGCTGCGCAGGTAACGCGCGATGTCATGGTCCTGTCCCGACACGCCCGTGCGCACATCGACGACGAAGACCACCGCGTCGGCCTCGGCCACCGCCTGCTTGGTCTGCTTCGCCATTTCGGCCACGACACCCGAGGGCTTGTCGGGCTCAAAGCCACCGGTGTCCACGACGATGAAGTCGTGCTCGCCGAAGCGGGCGTCGCCATAGTGGCGGTCACGTGTTAGCCCGGCGAAGTCGGCGACGATCGCGTCGCGGCTTTTCGTCAGCCGGTTGAACAGCGTCGATTTGCCGACATTGGGTCGGCCGACAATGGCCACCACGGGTTTCATGGCAGCCTTGTCGCCCTATTCCGGCCGGAAGGCGAACAGGCCGCCCTTGCGCGTCACGACCAGGATCGTGTTGCCCGCGCGAACCGGCACGCCGACCACCGGCGAGCCATCGGTCGGCAGGCGCAGGAGGGTCTTGCCGTCAGCGCGATCGAGGAAGTGCACCTGACCTTCGACGTCGCCGAAGATCACGGTCCGACCGACGACCAGCGGACCCGACAGGCCACGGTAACGCAGGTTCTCGTTGTCCCAGGCCAGATCGCCGTTGTTCGCGCGCCAGGCGGTGATGCGATCACTGGCGTCGGCACCCACGACCAGATCGGCATCGCCGCCAATCGCCTGTACGCCACCGACGTTGCGGGTCCATAGAAGCGATGCCAGCTGGGCGTTGGCACAGCCCACGCCGACCTGGAAAGAGCGCGCGCAGACCATGTCTCCGATGCGCAGCGCCGGGCCGGTCAGGTCCGACAGGCGCTCGACTTCGTTGGTGCCGCGCGGATTGGCCAGCGCCACTTCCCAGCGAACCGTCCCGCGCAGCGGATCGATACCGGTCAGACGTTGACCCTGGCCGACGAGCAGCGTGTCCTTGAAAGCCGCAACGACCCCCGGCTGCGACAGGGTGAGCGGCTCACCCGGGCGCTGCAGGGTCCAGAGCAGGCGCCCATCGAGCGCATCGAAGGCCTGGACCACGCGGTCGACGCCCATCACGAAGACCCGCTCACCGGCCACCAACGGCGCGGTCGAAACCCGCGACGTCAGGCGTGAACGCCAGCGGACCTCGCCACGCTCTAGAACCACGACCTCGTTGTCGCGCGTCACAACCGCGGCATATCGGCCGTCGCTGCCGACACCGGCGGTCAGTCGTGCGCCGGCCGTTCCACGCCAGACTTCACGTCCAGTGTCGGCTTGCAGAGCCACCACGCTGCCATCGGCACCGGCAACGGTGAACTCGCCGTCGCGCGCGGCGACGATCAGACCCGGCGCCGCGCCCTCCAGCCGCGCGCTCCAGACCGGGCGGCCGGCGATCTGCGGCGTAATGGCTTCGAGAGGCGTCGGTTTGGGTTTGTCGCTCCCGCACCCGGCCAACACCAGCGCGAACGCAAACGCAAACCATCGCCTCATTTCACCGCCCCGCTGGCAGCGGGTGCCGCGCCCAGTGCGGTCAACTTGGCGTCGACCAGGCGGCGATAGTCGAGCTTCTCGTCCATCGCCTTGTAGGCTGCCTCGAAGGCCTTGAGGGCGTCTTCCTTTTTGCCTTGAGCGAGCAGCACGTCCCCGCGGCGGTCGGCCAGCAAACCCTCGAAAGCCTGCGCACCCTTGCCTTGGGCCGCCGCATCGAGCTGCGCCAGCGCCGCGTCGTGCTGTTTCTTGTCGAGCAACAGGCCGGCGGCGCGCAGTCGGGCGACGGTGCGGATCTCCTCCTCGCCGGCGTTCTCGCTGACCCACGCCAGCGTGGCCAAGGCGGCATCTGCCTGGCCCTTGTCGGCTTGCACCTTTGCCGTCAGCAAGGCACCCTGCTGCGCGTAGGCCGTGCGCGGAAAGCGTTCCTTCAGGTCACCAAACACGCGTGCGCTGCGCTCGGTGTCGGCGCCTTGTGCTGCGCGCTCGAGCTCGTCGAACATCGCGCTGGCCTTGACGGCCTGGTCACGCTGCCACCAGTTCCAGCCGTTCCATCCTGCAAAGGCCCCGAGGGCGAGGATCAAGGTCCAGGTGATGAGACTGCCGTACTGCTGCCAGAACGCTTTGAGCTGATCGACTTGTTCCTGCTCTTGCAGGTCGAGATGGGTCGCCATGAGGGTGTCTTTTTAACGAAGGCGGGATTATGCGTTGCGCAGTTCGTGCGCCCAGGCAGCGGCCTGGGCCAGTGGCCGGTTGCGCTGTTCGGCCTGG
Organism: Burkholderiaceae bacterium; assembly: GCA_036522975.1. Taxonomy (GTDB): domain Bacteria; phylum Pseudomonadota; class Gammaproteobacteria; order Burkholderiales; family Burkholderiaceae_C; genus CADEEN01. The sequence goes on from DATDES010000187.1 coordinate 10,026, forward strand.
GCCTCGCGCAGCGGTTTGACCGCCACCTCGCCGCGCGCCAGTTCGTCGTCGCCGAAGATCAGCGCATAGGCCGCGCCACTCGCATCGGCGCGCTTGATTTGCGATTTCATGCTGCCACCGCCGGCGTTCAGCTGCACGGCGATGCCTGCCGCACGCAGCGCCTCCACGGTCAGCATTACCTGCGGCAACGCCGCCGCATTGGGCACGATGGCATAGGCCGAAGGAGCCGGCGGCGGCGGGAAGCGGCCGAGCTCCTCGAGCAGGAGCACCACGCGCTCGAGACCCGAAGCGAAGCCGACCGCCGGCGTCGGTTTCCCGCCGAGCTGTGCGAACAGGCCGTCGTAGCGGCCACCACCGCAGATCGTTCCCTGGGCACCAAGGTGATCGGTAATCCATTCGAACACCGTCAGGTTGTAGTAGTCCATGCCTCGGACGCGGCGTGGATTCACGGTGTAGGCGAGGCCGCCTGCGTCGAGCACGGCGCGCACGCCATTGAAGTGCGCGATCGAGTCGGCACCCAGGAAGTCGAGCAGCTTCGGTGCGGATTCGACCACCGCTTCCATCTTCGGATTCTTGGTATCGAGAATGCGAAGCGGGTTGGTGTGCAGGCGGCGCCGAGCATCCTCATCGAGTGCATCGGCATGGGCCTCGAAGTGGGCAATCAGCGCAGCGCGGTGCTGTGCCCGCTCGTCGGGCTGGCCGAGGCTGTTCAGCTCCAAGCGCACGTCGCGACCCTCGACCAAGCCCAGTTCACGCCACAAGGCCCGGCACATCAGGATCAGCTCCGCATCGACGTCAGGGCCGGCAAAGCCAAGCGCTTCGGCACCGAACTGGTGGAACTGACGGTAGCGGCCCTTCTGCGGCCGCTCGTGGCGGAACTGCGCTCCGATGTACCACAGGCGCTTGCCTCCCTCATAGAGCACCGAGTGCTCGACAGCGGCGCGCACCACGCCGGCGGTGTTCTCGGGCCGCAAGGTCAGCTTGTCGCCATTCATCGCGTCCTCGAAGGAGTACATCTCCTTCTCGACGATATCGGTGACTTCACCGAGACCGCGCACGAACAAGGCCGTCGGCTCGACGATCGGCGTGCGCACATTGGCGTAGGCGTAGCGCGCCATCAGCGCGCGTACCTTGCCCTCGAGCCAGTCCCA
>DATDES010000188.1:0-5096 GCA_036522975.1 Burkholderiaceae bacterium
GCGGCCTGGGCCATCGTGGCGTAGTCGCTGTAGATGCGATCGTCGGCCAGGCCGAGCGCGCGGCCGGAACGTCTTGCCTTCTCGGGCGTGGCCGAGAGCGCGCCGGCCACCAGTTCGTAGTGGTCGTCCAGGCGCGCGGCGATGCGGTGCACCGCGCCGATGAAGGCGCCTTCGCCGCCACCGACCATGCCCAGGCGGATGCGTGGGCTCATGGCTGCGGCCTTCACAGGCCGAGCATGCGCTTCAGCTGCGCCGCATCGTGCGCCGCACCGGCGAAGTCGTCGAAGGCTTTCTCGGTGACACGAATGATGTGGTCGCGGATGAAGGGCGCGCCTTCGGCCGCGCCCTGCTCGGGGTGCTTCAGGCAGCACTCCCATTCCAGCACCGCCCAGCCTTCGTAGCCGTACTGCGCCATCTTTGAGAAGATGGCCTTGAAGTCGACCTGCCCGTCGCCGAGCGAGCGGAAGCGCCCTGCGCGGTCGATCCACGGCTGGTAGCCCGAGTACACGCCCTGGCGGCCGCTGGGCCGGAACTCGGCGTCCTTGATGTGCAGGGACTTGATGCGCGAGTGGTAGATGTCGATGAAGGCCAGGTAGTCGAGCTGCTGCAGCACGAAATGCGAGGGGTCGTAGTTGATGCAGCAGCGCGGATGGTCGTTGACGCGCTCCAGGAACATCTCGAAGGTGACGCCGTCGAACAGGTCCTCGCCCGGGTGCAGCTCGAAGCAGACATGGCAGCCGGCCTCGTCATGGGCATCGAAGATCGGCCGCCAGCGCTTGGCCAGCTCGTCAAACGCGGCTTCGACCAAGCCAGCTGGGCGTTGCGGCCAGGGGTAGAGGTAGGGCCAGGCCAGCGCGCCAGGAAAGCTGACGTTTGACGTGAGCCCGAGGTTCTTCGAGGCCCTCGCCGACAGCAGCATCTTCTCGACCGCCCAACGCTGGCGTTCGGCCGGCTTGCCCTTGACGGCCGCCGGCGCGAAGGCGTCAAAGGCCTCGTCGTAGGCTGGGTGCACCGCGACGAGCTGGCCTTGCAGGTGCGTGCCGAGCTCGGTGATCTCGACGCCGTTGGCGCGTGCGATTCCGGCCACCTCGTCGCAATAGGTTTTCGATTCGGCAGCCTTGGCCAGGTCGAACAGGCGGGCGTCCCAGGACGGGATCTGCACGCCCTTGAAGCCGAGCGAGCCGGCCCACTTGGTGATGGCGGCCCAGGAGTTGAAGGGCGCCACATCGCCCGCGAATTGCGCTAGGTAGATGCCGGGGCCTTTGATGTTGCTCGCCATGTCATTGCTCCTTTTGAACGCTGCTCAGCTCGGCCGGTGGATGCGGGCCGCCATGATGCCCCGGCCGCCTCACCCACCCCGCAGGTAGGCGGCAGCCTCGCCCTCGGTCTCGAAGATCGCAGGCGCCGACGGCGTGCAGAGCAGCTTCTGCAGCTGCATGCGCCTGAATGCGCTGCTGGCATAGCGCGAGATGCGACTGTAGTGGCGCGCTTCGATCTCGTGCGACATCTGCGCATAGGCGTCGGCGACGTCGTGGTCGACCTGGAAGCCGTCGTAGTTGACGATCGTCGCCACGCGCCGGCCGAGCGCGATGCATTGCGCCTCGACGGCCTGGCGGATCGCCTCGACGTCTTGGATCCGCCGCACATGCAGGTGGCGGAAGTCAAGAAAGAGCATCGATCGATCTGGGTCGAGGCTGATGCGGCGGCCGAGGTCGGGGTCGAGCAGGCGCGCGCGCAGGTCCATCGGCGCAGCCTCGAACAGGCTGGCGCGCATCGGCACCGGCTGGTCGACCAGCGGCGCAAAGTCCATCTGGGCGAGGATGTCACGTTCGATGTCGATGCCCGGTGCGACCTCGGCCAGGCGCAGGCCCTGGGCGGTGAGTTCGAAAACGCAACGCTCGGTGACGTAGAGCACGCGCTGGCCGAGCGCCGCGGCGCGGCGGCCGGCAAAGGTGATCTGCTCGACCTTGCCGCGGAACTTGCGCGCCCGCCCTTCCTGCACGATGCGCAGGCGGCCCCCCCGGGCCTCGACTTCCAGCCCACCGGCGGTGAAGGTACCGGCGAAGATCAGCATCCGGGCGTTCTGCGAAATGTTGATGAAGCCGCCCGCACCGGACAGCTTGGGCCCGAAGCGGCTGACGTTGATGTTGCCTTCGGCGTCGCACTCGGCCATGCCGAGCACCGCCAGGTCCAGGCCGCCGCCGTCGTAGAAGTCGAACTGCTGGTTCTGGTCGATCACGGCCTCGACGTTGTAGGCGGCGCCGAAGTCCAGGCCGCCCGCCGGCACGCCGCCGACGACGCCCGGTTCGGCGGTGAGCGTGATCAGGTCGAGCACCCGCTCCTCGTTGGCGACAGCGGCAACGCCTTCAGGCATGCCGATACCGAGATTCACCACCCCTTCGAGCGGCAACTCGATCGCACAACGGCGGGCGATGATCTTGCGCTCGTCCAGCGGCAGCGGTTTCAGGCTGTCCAGCGGCACCTGGATCTCGCCCGAGAAGGCCGGCGAGTAGGCCGTGGCGTAGGTCTGGCGGTGGTGCTCGGGCTGCGCCACGACCACGCAGTCGACCAGGGTGCCCGGGACCTTGACCAGGCGCGGATTCAACGAGCCAGCCTTGGCGATGCGCTCGACCTGGGCGATCACCACGCCGCCCGAGTTGCGCACGGCCATCGCCATCGCGAGGTTGTCCAGCGTCAGCGCTTCGCGCTCCATCGTCAGGTTGCCGTGGGTGTCGGCGGTGGTGCCGCGGATGAAGGCCACGTCGATGCGGAAGGCCTTGTAGAACAGCCACTCCTGGCCATCGATTTCCATCACGCGGACGAGGTCCTCGGTGGTCACGGCATTGATGCGGCCGCCGCCCAGACGCGGGTCGACGAAGGTGCCCAGGCCGACCTTCGACAGCAGGCCCGGCTTGCCCGCCGCGATGTCACGGTACAGTTGCGAGATGCAGCCCTGCGGCAGGTTGTAGGCCTCGATGCGGTTTTCCAGCGCCAGCTGGCCGACCTTCGGGATCAGGCCCCAATGTCCGCCGATCGCGCGCTTGAGCAGGCCGTCGTGGCCGAGGCGATTGAGGCCGCGCTCCTTGCCGTCGCCCTGCCCCGCGGCGAACACCAGGGTCAGGTTGCGCGGCTCGCCGCTTTCGACGAAACGTGCCGACAGCGCAGCGAGCAGTTCATCGGGCGTGCCGATGCCGACGAAGCCCGAGGTGGCCAGCGTATCGCCAGGGCGGATGACAGCCACCGCATCCTGGGCCGAGACGATCTTGTCGCGCATGACAGGGCCCTTGTCTCATGGCTCAAAGTGAAATGCGATAGCGCAAACCCGATACATTGCCGAAGGCTGGCGGCTTGATGAAAGATTCGATCAGCACGCCGCCGTTGGCGGTAATCACTCTCTGCGAGGCGATGTTGTCGGGGTCGGTGGTGATCTCGACGTAGGGCAGGCCCAGCGCGTGCGCATGGGGCAGCATTTCGAGCACGGCCCGCGTGGCGATGCCCTGCCCGCGCTTCCACGGCACCACCGAGTAGCCGACGTGGCCCAGCACATGCGGTGGCAGGTCCGGCGAACCACGCTGCCAGCGAAAGCCCAGCGCGCCGCAGAAGCTGCTGTCCCAGATCCAGAACACGCGGCCAGGCAGGCGCTTCGCCTTCGAGCCGTCGGGCAGCGTCACCGGGGGGCCTTCGGCCTCGAGGTCGGTCTGGCGCGCGACGAAGCCGGCGGCGTCTTGCTCGATCGCCGCCAGGTGCTCCTCGGCCACAGCTCGGCCGCGCAGGTTGTCGGGCGACCAGTCGCGCTTCAAGGCATCGACGTAATGCGGCAACAACTCGAGCGTCGGCGTCTTCAACTCGATCATGCAATCACCTCGGGCTCGGTAACGCGCTGCGCCATGGCCTGCCGCGCCTGCTGCATCACCAGGGCGGGCGCGGTGTCCTTCAGCTTGTGGTCGCTCCACACCTGGCGCCAGCGCCGCGCGCCGGACAAGCCGTGGTACAGGCCCATCATGTGCCGCGCGGCATGCGGCCAGGTCACCCCCTGCGCCACCAGCGCGGTCATGTACTCGACCATCGCCTCTTCGACGCCGTCGCGGCTCGGCGTCGGGGCGGCCGGGTCGCCGAGGAAGCGGCGATCCCACTCGGCCATCAGCCACGGGTGGTGGTAGGCCTCGCGGCCGAGCATCACGCCATCGACATGCTGCAGGTGTTCGGCGACCTGCTCGTTGCTCGTCACACCGCCGTTGAGCACCAGGGTCAATGCCGGAAAATCGCGCTTCAGGCGGTAGACGAACTCGTGACGCAGCGGCGGCAGCTCGCGGTTCTCCTTCGGCGACAGGCCCTTCAGCCAAGCGTTGCGCGCGTGGACGATGAAGACCGAGCAGCCGCCATCGGCGACCGTGCCGACGAAATCGCGCACGAAGTCGTAGCTCTCGCCGCGGTCGATGCCGATGCGGTGCTTGACGGTCACGGGCAGATCGACCGCATCGCGCATGGCGGCCACGCAGTCGCGCACCAGGGCCGGCTCGGCCATCAGGCAAGCGCCGAACGAGCCGCGCTGCACCCGCTCGCTCGGGCAGCCGCAGTTCAGGTTCACCTCGCCGTAACCCCATTCCGCCGCCAGCCGGGCGCACGCCGCCAGGTCGGCCGGCTCGCTGCCGCCGAGTTGCAGTGCCAGCGGGTGCTCGGCCGGGTCGAAGTCCAGGTGCCGCGGCACATCGCCGTGCAACAAGGCGCCGGTAGTCACCATTTCGGTATAGAGCCGCGTGCAGTGCGTGATCCGGCGATGGAAGACGCGGCAGTGCCTGTCTGTCCAGTCCATCATTGGAGCTACCGACAGACGCCACGGTGAGATTCCTTGTATTTGCTTCGCTTCCACGTTACTGCATACTAACTAAAGTAGCTCATGTGCATGATTAGGTGCACACAAGGCACACACAAGGTAATTTGATGGGAGTACGATTTGGGCACGATTGGACGCACACAGGACGAACACACCGTGTGCACGAGCGTGTGCAACTGAAGGACCGATGCCCACATTCTCCCAGCTCCCCAGCGGTCGATGGCGCGTCCAAGTTAGACGCGGTGGGACGTATCGAGCCGCC
>DATDES010000189.1:0-3903 GCA_036522975.1 Burkholderiaceae bacterium
AGATGCTATGCAGGACTACCCGATCGACACCCGTTGAGCTAGAACGGGATTTCCAAACTTCTGTAGCAAAGGAGAACGGAAATGACGACGAACCAGACAGTCCTGCAAGGCAAGGATACGGCGACACAGGGTGGGCTGTACATGAGCTTGGAGCTTGGCGACAAGTCGTGGAAACTGACGATGAGTGACGGCCGGCGCGGCCCGGGGCGGTACAACGTCGACGCCGGCGATACCGCCGCGGTGCTGGATTGCATTGCCAAGGCACGGGCACGCTGTGGCCTGAGCGCCGAGGTCAAGGTGCACTCTTGCTACGAGGCGGGCCGCGACGGCTGGTGGCTGCACCGCTGGCTGATCGAGCAAGGCATCGACAACATCGTGGTCGACGCCGCCAGCATCGAAGTCAACCGGCGTGCCAGGCGGGCCAAGACCGATCGGCTCGATGGCGACAAGCTGTTGACGATGCTGCTGCGCCACCACGCTGGGGAGCGCGTGTGGTCGGTGTTGCACGAGCCGACGCTCGAGGACGAAGACGCGCGGCGCACGCACCGCGAACTGGAGCGGCTGATGCACGAGCGCACCGCGCACACCAACCGCATCAGCTCGCTGCTGGTGCTGCACAACCTGCGTCCGCGCATCATCATCGGCGGGCGCGACTGGGCTGGCTGGTGGCAGGCCCACGGCACGCAGGTGCCGCCGGTGTTGCGCGCCGAGCTCGAGCGCGAGAGCGCGCGGCTGGCGCTGGTCAAGCAGCAGATCAAGGCGCTGGAGGCCGCGCAGCGCGAAGCGGTGCAGGACGGCAAGCAGCCGCTGGTGGCGCAACTGGCCCAGCTGCGCGCGATCGGGCCCAAGGGCGCCTGGGTGCTGGTCAAGGAGCTGTTCGGCTGGCGGCGCTTCGCCAACCGGCGCGAGCTGGCCGGCTGCCTGGGGTTGGCGCCCACGCCCTATGACAGCGGCGGCAGCCAGGTCGAGCAAGGCATCAGCAAGGCCGGCAACAAGCGAGCGCGGGCCTTGCTGGTGGAGCTGTCATGGGGCTGGCTGCGATTGCAGCCCGACAGCGAGCTGACCCAGTGGTTCAACCGGCGCTTCGCCGCAGGCGGCAAGCGCATGCGGCGCATCGGTATCGTGGCCTTGGCACGGCGCCTGGCGATCGCGCTGTGGCGCTATCTGCAGCACGGCGAGATCCCGGCCGGGGCGACGCTCAAGCCTGCCTGAAGCCTGCAGGTCAGTCCTGACACACGGTTCGGTTCTGAAGTCGAAGCATCATGATCAAAGGTCGACGTGCCCGCAACGTCCGCGGGTCCCAACATGGGGACCGTCCTCAAAGAAGGGGCGCGTCGGTAACTGGGGTTTGTCCAGGCGCCTTGCGCGCATTGAGCATCGGGTGCCGGGGCGACATGTCCGGCACGGATAGAAGTTCGTCCGAGCACTGGCTCGAACGCTCGTCACACCTCGACCTCGGATCAAGATGCAGCGCTGGAGCGAGCCGCCCCATGCCACGTATCCCACATGCCTTCGTGCGGGGCCCATGCCACCCATGAACGCCGCGATCAAAAGCGGCGGCTTGACAAACGAGTCCTCATAGAAGCGGACGTTGGCGATGGTCAGCCTTAACAACAGCAGATACCCGCTCGATCTTGTTGAAAGCAAGCGCTGGAGTGGCGTCAGCCAGTGTTGCGCAGCCCCGCCGCCAGGCCGTTGATCGACAGGTGGATGCCGCGCCGCACGCGCTCCAGTTCGTGCTCGCTGCCCTTGCGCTGGCGGTAGCGCCGCAGCAGCTCGACCTGCAGGTGGTTGAGCGGGTCGAGGTAGGGGAAGCGGTGTTCGATCGAGCGCGCCAGCGCGGGGTTCGACTCCAGGCGGGTCGACTCGCCGGTGATGAGCGCCAGCGCGTCCTGCGTGCGCTCCCACTCGGCGCGGATCAGCGCGAAGATGCGTTTGCCGGCCTTGGCGTCTTCGGCCAGCTCGGCGTAGCGCGTGGCAATGCGCAGGTCGCTCTTGGCCAGCACCATGTCCAGGTTGGACAGCAGCGTGCGGAAGAAGGGCCACTGCTTGTACATGCGCTGCAGCAGTTCGACCCGGGCCTTGTCCTTGTGCCCCGGCTTGCCGTCGCCGATGAACTGCTCGATCGCCGAGCCGAAGCCGCACCAGCCCGGGAGCCCGAGCCGGCACTGACCCCACGAGAAGCCCCAGGGGATCGCGCGCAGGTCCTCGATGGCGCGGGTGGCCTTGCGTGACGCCGGGCGCGAGCCGATGTTCAACTCGGCGATCTCGCGGATCGGCGTCGAGGCGAAGAAGTAGTCGGTGAAGCCCGGCGTGCCGTAGACGAGCTTCCGGTAGGCGCTGAAGCTGGCTTCGCTGAGGGCCTGTGCCGCGTCGAGGAAGGCCTTCGGCGCGCTCTTGGTCGGGTGCAGCAGCGTGGCTTCGAGCGTCGCTGCGACCAGGGTCTCCAGGTTGCGCCGGCCGATCTCGGGGTTGGCGTACTTCGAGCCGATGACCTCGCCCTGTTCGGTCAGGCGGATCTGGCCTTTGACGGTGCCGGGGGGCTGCGCCAGGATCGCCTGGTAACTCGGCCCGCCGCCGCGCCCCACGGTGCCGCCGCGGCCGTGGAACAGGCGCAGCGTGATGCCGTGTTCGCGCTCGAGCGGGTCGAAGAGCGAGACGAGTGCCAGCTCCGCGCGGTAGAGCTCCCAGTTGCTGGTGAAGAAGCCGCCGTCCTTGTTGCTGTCGCTGTAGCCGAGCATGATGTCCTGCTCGGCCCCGCTGCGCACGATCAGTTCTTTGATGCCCGGCAGTGCGTAGAAGGCCCGCATGATCGGCTCGGCATTGCGCAGGTCGCCGATCGTTTCGAACAGCGGCACGACGATCAGGTCGTTGCAGGCCTCGCTGTCGAGCGTGCCGCGCAGCAGGCCGCATTCCTTCTGCAGCAGCAGCACCTCGAGCAGGTCGCTAACGTCCTCGGTGTGCGAGATGATGCAGTGGCGCAGCGCGTCGCGGCCGTAACGCTGCCGCAGCTCGCGTGCGGTCTCGAAGATGTCGAGCTCGCCCACCGCGAGCGGCGAGTAGGCGACGCCGCGCACACGCAGGCCGCGTGCGTCGTTCAGGAGCTGCAGCAGCAGCGTGCGCTTGGCCGTTTCGTCGAGGCTTGAATAGTCGGCCTCGATGCGCGCGGTGCGCAGCAGTTCGGCGACGACCGCCTCGTGCTGGTCCGAGCTCTGCCGGATGTCGAGCGTGGCGAGGTGGAAGCCGAAGACCTGCACCGCACGCTGCAGCGGCGCGAGGCGCGGCGCGATCATCGCCGCGGCGTGGTGCGAACGCAGGCTGCGTTCGATCACGCCCAGGTCGGCGAGGAACTGGGCGGGATCGGTGTAGGGGTCTTGCGGCACCACGGCGTGGCGCAGCGCTTCGGTCCCCGTCAGGTCCTGCAGCGTGGCGGCCAGGCGCGCGTACATGCCGATCAGTGCGCGCCGATAGGGTTCGTCCTCGCGGTGCGTGTTGTGGTCGGGCGAACGTTCGGCCAGCGCCAGCATCTCGGCCGTCACCGGCGCCAGCGTGTGCGACATCGACAGCTCGGCGCCGAGCGAGTGCACCTCGGTCAGGTAGAAGCGCAAAGCGACCTCGGCCTGCCGGCTCATCGCGCGCCGCATCGTCACCGACGTGACGTTGGGGTTGCCGTCGCGGTCGCCGCCGATCCAATGGCCCATGCGCAGGAAGGGCGCGACCTCGTGCCCTTTGAGCAACTGCTCCAGTTCGGCATACAGCTTGGGGATCTCGCGCAGAAAGGTCGTCGGGTAATAGCTGAGCGCGTTCTCGATCTCGTCGGCGACCGTGAGCTTGGTGAAGCGCAGCAGCCTTGTCTGCCACAGCTGCATCACCCGGGCGCGGATCTGCACTTCGTTGGCGGCC
>DATDES010000190.1:0-17637 GCA_036522975.1 Burkholderiaceae bacterium
CGCCGGACCTCGCGGGCAGCGATCGCACGCACGAGTGCCGTCATCGCCGGCAGTGTCTTGGCCACCACCATCAAGCCAGAGGTGTCCTTGTCGAGTCGATGCACGATGCCCGCCCGCGGCAATTGCGCTGCGCCACGATGATGGGCCAGCAAGGCGTTCAGCAGGGTCCCGCGCCAATGGCCAGGCGCCGGATGCACGACCAAGCCCGCCGGCTTGGCCAGCACCAGCAGGTGCTCGTCCTCGAAACGGATCGCGAGTGCCATCGGCTCGGGCGTGAAGGCCCGGCTCTCATCGGTGGGTTGCAGCTCGATGCTGACCGCCTGACCGGGACGCAGTCGACGCGATGCGCTCACCGCCGGCTGCCCGTCGACGCGCACGCAGCGGCGATCGATCAGGCCCTGAAGGTGACTGCGCGAGAACTCGCTGGCGTGGGCGACGAGCAGCTTGTCGAGTCGTTCGCCATGGCCCTCGACACCAACTTCGAAGTGTCTAGTTTCGACCCCTTCGTCGAGCTCGCCGTCAGGCGCGGCGCCACTAAGGCCAACCCTATAATCGCCCTCGTTTTCTGATGTCACGACAGGGGCCCCTCGGGCCGATGCACACAATGATCCGTATTCAGGACGCGCTCACACGATCGCTGTGGGCTGCGCTGCTCCTCGGCAGCGTCGTCGTCTCGGGCTGCAGTTCGACACCGCCGGTCGATCCGAACTCCACTGCCGCCGTCGATCAATTGTATGCAGACGCCAAGGACGATCTATCCAGTGGCAGCTACGACCGGGCGATCAAGACGCTTGAGCGGGTCGAGGGGCGCGCTGCAGGCACGCTGCTGGCGCAGCAGGCGACGCTGGACATGGCCTATGCGCAATACCGCTCCGGCGAACGCGCCGCCGCGTTGACCACCCTCGAGCGCTTCATCAAGCTGCATCCCTCGAGCCCGGCACTCGATTACGCCTTGTACCTGCGCGGGATCGTCAACTTCAACGACAACCTGGGTTTCTTGGGTTCGCTGGCAGACCAGGACCTGTCCGAGCGCGACCAACAAGCGTCGCGCGACGCCTACCAGGCGTTCAGGCAACTGGTCACGCAATTCCCGCAATCGCGATACGCCGAAGACGCCCGCGCACGCATGGATTACATCGTCAATGCGCTGGCCGGCTACGAGGTCCACGTGGCGCGCTACTACCTGCGCCGAGGCGCCTTCCTTGCCGCGGCGAACCGGGCCCAGCAGGTCGTCCAGGAGTACCCGCAGTCACCCGCCAACGAGGAAGCCCTTTTCATCATGCAGTTGAGTTACGAGCGCCTGGGCCTCGAGCAGCTGCGCGCAGACACCGAACGGGTGTTGAAACAAAACTTCCCCGATACTCGCTTCAGTGCCGATGGCGTTCGCGAGAGCCAGCGCGCTTGGTGGAAGCTCTGGTAGCGAGGCCGGCTGGCGGCACTCAATGATCGAGCGCCAGGTCGGCAAGCCAGGCCAGGGCAGCTGACTCTTCGGTCAGCCAGGCCATCGGGGGCAGGGCTGCACGTAGGCGCGCACCATACGGCATGCGTGCCATGCGCGGATCGCACACCACCAGCAGGCCGCGATCGGTCTCACTGCGGATCAAACGCCCCGCGCCCTGCTTCAGCGACACCGCAGCGTCCGCAACGAAGCACTCGTTGAAAGGATTGCGGCCCTGCGATTCGAGGCGCCTGACGCGCGCTTCGATCAGCGGATCGTTGGGTGGTGGGAACGGCAGCTTGTCGATCAGCACGCACTGCAGCGCATCGCCCGGCACATCGATGCCCTCCCAAAAGGTCTGGGACCCGACCAGCACCGACGCGGGTCGATCCAGGAATCGTTGCAGCAGCGCTCGCTTGGGCTGCGTTCCTTGCACCAGAACCTCCACCTGACTGGCGCCGGCAGCGTCAAGCGAAGCGCGCAGCGTCTCGGCCACCAGCGGCAGCGCGCGCAGCGTCGTCGTCAGGACGAAGGTACGGCCCCCGAGCGCGGCAGCGCAGCGGGCGGCCAGGGTCGCCACCGCGACGGCGTGGTCGGCTTCGTTGGGCTTTGGAAACCGCGTGGGCACAAACAAGCGCGCATGGGCGGCATAGTCGAACGGGCTGCCCAGGCGAAGCTTGACTGCGTCCTCGAGGCCGGAGGTGGTGGTGAACCAGCTGAGGTCGTCGTCATCGCCGAGAGTTGCCGAGGTGAATACCCAGGCTTTCGGCGCGCGCGCGCGCTGCTCGGTCAACATCTCCCGGATGTCCAGCGGTGACTCGACCAGGCGGACCTGCTGCGGGCCGGCGTCAATCCAGCGCACATGGCCGTCGGCAGCGGCCTGCTGAAAGGTTTGAGCCAACCCGTTCAGTGCCTCCGCTCGGTCCTGCAGCCTGGAGAAGTCGGGACCGGCGTCGATCACGGCCTTCGCGCCAGCGGCCGCCGCGGCGCTGGCCACGGCCAGCGCATGCAGCGCTTCGACGAAAGCCGGCTGCTGGCTGCGTTCACTCCAGCGCAGTTTCACGTTGCCGCGCAGATCGCGCAGAGCGCCCAACCCCGCCAGGCGCAGGTCGCGCGCAGCCCGCTCGCAGTCGGCGCTCAAGGCCTGCCAATCGACCAGGCCGCGCGCCTGCTGCAAGCCCAGCCCGAGCAGGTCGCGCGAGAAGTCGATGACCTGGGCGCTGCCGAGCGTCGTGCCCAGAAACTGGACCCCTGCTTCCACCAGCTGATGGGCCTCATCGAAGACCGCCGCATCGACGCTGGGCAGCAGTTCGGCCACGCCGCTGTCGCGCAACGCAATGTCGGCGAAGAACAGGTGGTGGTTGACCACCACAATGTCGGCCGCCATCGCCTCGCGCCGGGCCTTGACCACGTGGCAGCCGGCGAACTTCGGGCATTCGCTGCCAAGGCAGTTTTCGCGCGTCGATGTCACCAGCGGGATCACCGGCGAGCGTTCGTCCAGGCCGTCGAGTTCGGCCAGGTCACCGCTCACGGTTGCCTGGGCCCAGGCCTCGATGCGCGAGAGGGCACGCACGGCGAAGCGGTCGGGCAGCACCGCAGTCTGACCGGGCTGGCCCCCCTGACGTGCCTGATCGAGACGGTGCAGACACAGGTAGCTCTTGCGCCCCTTCAACAAAGCCAGTCGCACCGGCACCCCGAGAGCCTGCGTCAGCCGCGGCAAATCGCGCAGGTAAAGCTGGTCCTGCAAGCTCTTGGTAGCCGTGCTGACCAGGGCACGACGCCCAGACAAGAGCAAGGGCACCAGATAGGCAAAGGTCTTGCCCACACCCGTGCCCGCCTCGGCCACCAGCGTGCCGCGCTGCTCCAGGGCCGAGGCGACCGCCTCGGCAAAACGCTGCTGAACCTCACGTTCGACATAGCTCGCATCGGCACGCGCCAGCGGGCCCCCGATGGCAAAGACGCGCGCGACCGAAGCAGCCAGCGTGTCGTTGGCGACAGCAGCATCTGACTCGAGCATCAGGCTGGCTCGGGCGGATCCACCTGGGCAGTCAACTGCGCAATCTGATCGCGCAACAGCAGACGGCGCTTCTTCAGTCGCCTCAAGGCCAGATCGTCGAGCGGCGCCTCCTCGGCCAAGCGATCGATCAGGCTGTCGAGGTCGCCGTGCTCGATGCGCAATTCGATAAGGCGGCGCTGGGGCGAATGCAGGTTGTCGTCCATCGTTACGACGGCAGTGTAGGTGAGCGGCAAGAGTTCACGTCTGCGTGGCAAGGCCACCACATTGCGATCCCGTATATTGCAAGGATGGTCACTGCAGCCCCCGGATATCGTCTCAGCGCCGCCACGGGCATGCACCGTGGCGACCGCGCGTACCAGCAGGACCAGGTCGAGGTCGTGCCCCACCCACGCACCCCCGGCTGCGCGCTGGCGGTGCTGGCCGACGGCATGGGCGGCAAGAGCGGCGGCCGCAAAGCGGCCGATCAGGTCGTGATGGTGGCCAAGCAGATCTACGAACGCCACGTGGCGACGCGCGACGATGCGTCCGACCTGCTGCGTCAGCTGGTCCAGGAATCGCACCTGATGATCAAGCTGACAGCGCTGGCGGCAGAGGAAGAACCGCATAGCACGATCGCCGCGATCCTGGTCGGACCGGAACGGCGTTGCGACATCGTGCATGCTGGCGACTCGCGCGTTTACCACTTCCGCGGCCCGGACATGGTCAGCCGCACGGTCGACCACTCCTTCGTCCAGCGCCTGATCGACGAGGGCCAGATCACCGAAGAAGAGGCCAACACTCATCCCCAGTCGAACCTGCTCACGGGCTGCCTGGGCACACACCAGGATCCGCCCTTGACGCAGGCACATCTCGGGCAACTCGAGGTCGGCGACAGCGTGCTGGCCTGCAGCGATGGCCTCTGGCACTACTTCACACCGAAGGAACTGGGCGCGATCGTGCACACCCTGCCGCCGCGCGAGGCCAGCGAGATGCTGGTGTCCAAGGCACGCCAGCGGGCACGCGGCGGCGGCGACAACCTGTCGCTGGCCCTGGTTCGCATCGAAGCGCTCGAGCGCTGAGTCTCGCGGCGGTAACCCCGCCTATCGGCTGGCCGCCGGTGCTGGTGGCACCGGCAGTGATGCTGGCGGGCCCCCTTGCTTGGCCCTCTCGGCATTGCGCTGTTCAACCTCCAACCTGTGGGTCTTCGCTTTTTCAGCGCGCCTCGCGGACGCCGCTGCACGCTTGGCCGCCTCGGCCTCGGCCTGCGCAGCAGGCGCCTGTGCGCCGGAGCGGACATCGGGTTCGACGGACTCCGACGCCGCGTTGACGGGCCCGGCCGGCTCGCCCGCTACGGCTTTTCGCTTGTGCACCGAGACTTCGGGCTTCACGTCGACCTGCGATGCCTGGCGTTGCTGAATCTGCGCCATGCGCTCGGCGGCCCGCCGCTTTCGCTGCGCGTCGTCCAGCGCGGCCAGTTCGCGATCCAGCGGCTGCAGGCGCTGGCGCCGCTCGGCCTTGACACGGTCGACACAATCGGTGACAGCGAACCGCTGCGCGCAACGCTTCTGGGCCGTCTGGGCCTCACTCTCGATCGCGGCGCGGTCCCGTGCAATGCGCTCGCGTTGGCTTGCTTCGGAATCCGCTGCCACCAGGGCCGACGGCCATGCCGCTGCCAGTACCAGCCACAACAAGCCCTCAGGTAAGCGACGTATCGACATTGCGGCGATCCAGGGCCAGAAACTTGGCCGATTGCATCTCGTTCAGGCGCGACACCGTGCGCGGAAACTCGTGCGCCAGCGGGCCTTCGAGATACAACTGTTCAGGTGGCACTTCGGCTGACATGATGAGCTTGACCCGGCGGTCGTACAGCACGTCGACCAGCCAGGTGAAGCGCCGGGCCTCGCTGGCCATTCGCGGCGGCATCTGCGGCACCCCGGCCAAGATCAGGGTGTGGAAGCGGCTGGCAAGCTCGAGGTAGTCGTTCTGCGAGCGGGGGCCACCACACAGCCACTTGAAGTCGAACCAGACCACGCCGCCAGCTTTGCGCCGAGCAGTGATCTCGCGTTGCTCGATGTACAGCACCGGGTCCTCGTCACGCACCTCGGCGAGCTGGTCGAAGGCCTCTGACAAAGCGGCCTCCGCAGCCGGCCCGAGCGGCCAGTGGTAGCGTTGCACACGCTCCATCGTGCGGCGCCGGTAGTCGGTGCCATTGTCGACACCTATCACCTCGAGCTTGTCCTTGAGTAACGCAATTGCAGGCAGGATGCGATCGCGGTGCAGGCCATTCGGGTAGAGCGCATCGGGCTCGAAGTTCGAGGTCGTGACGATGCTCACGCGGTTGGCGAACAGCGCCGCGAGCAGGCGGTGCAGGATCATCGCGTCGGTGACGTCGGCGACATGGAACTCGTCGAAACAGATCAGGCGAAAGCGTCGTGCAATGCGCTGACCGAGGTCGTCGAGCGGATTGGCGGTGCCTTTCAAGTCCTGCAGTTCCCGGTGCACCTCGCGCATGAATTCGTGGAAGTGCAGGCGCGTCTTGCGCTTCAAAGGCACGGACTGGAAGAAGCAGTCCATCAGGAAGCTCTTGCCGCGACCCACGCCACCGTGCAGGTAGACGCCACGCGGGATCGGCGGGCGACGGATCAACTGCGTCAGCGCATTCGCGCGCCGCGCCTTGTAGTCGGCCCACTCGTTCTCGCAGCGTTCGAGCGCATCGACCGCGTGCATTTGCGCCAGATCGCTGACGTAACCGCGTTCGGCGAGCGTCTGCAGGTAGAGCTGGCGGACCCCCACAGCGCGCGGCCCGTTGGGTCAGAAGTTCAGTGTTCGCTTGTCGACCGCCAGGGCCGCTTCCTTCGTCGATTCGGCAAGCGAAGGATGGGCGTGGCAGATGCGGGCGATGTCCTCACTGCTGGCTCGGAAGGCCATTGCGACACAGGCTTCGGAGATCAGCTCGCTGGCGTAGGGGCCAACGATGTGCACACCGAGAATCTCATCGGTCACTGCATCGGCCAGCATCTTGACCATGCCGGTGGTGTCGCCAAGTGCCCGGGCACGGCCATTGGCCATGAACGGAAAACTCCCCGACCGGTAGGCTCGGCCCACGGCCTTCAACTGCTGCTCGGTCTGGCCGACCCAGGCGATTTCGGGGCTGGTGTAGATGACCCAGGGCACGAGGTTGAAGTCGACATGGCCATGCTGCCCTGCGATCCGCTCGGCCACCGCAACGCCCTCCTCTTCGGCCTTGTGCGCGAGCATCGGCCCGCGAACGACATCGCCGACGGCCCACACATTGCTCAGACTTGTACGGCATTCATCGTCGACCACGATCGCGCCACGGTCGTCCAGTTCCAACCCGACCGCCTCCGCATTCAGGCCCGTCGTGTTGGGCACGCGTCCGATCGAGACAATCAGCTTATCGACGATCAGCGTCTGCGCCTCGCCTTTGGTATCGGTGTAGGCCACGCTGACGCCCTGCTTGCCTTTGGTGACCTCGCCGACCTTGACGCCGAGCTCGACCTTCAGGCCCTGTTTGCTGAAGGCCTTGTGCGCCTCCTTGGCAATCTGTTCGTCGACCGCGCCGAGGAAGGTGGGCAGGGCTTCGAGCACCGCGACCTGCGCCCCGAGCCGGCGCCAGACCGAACCCATCTCGAGGCCGATGACGCCCGAGCCGATCAGGCCCAAGGTCTTCGGCACGGCGGGAATGCGCAACGCACCGTCGTTGGACAGGACGTCGACCTCATCGAAGGGTGCTCCTGGCAGCGCACGCGGTACCGAACCGGTGGCGACGACGACGTGCTTGCCGATCAGCGACTCAGCGCCGGCCGCAATCTCATAGCCGCCTTCTGCCGCCTTCACGAAGGAAGCGCGACCGTGGAAGAAGCTGACCTTGTTCTTCTTGAACAGGTAGAGGATGCCGTCGTTGTTCTGTTTGACCACCGTGTTCTTGCGCGCCAGCATCTTCGCGACGTCGATGCTCAGGTCCTTCAGGCCGATGCCATGGTCGGCAAAGGCATGGCCCGCGTGCTCGTAGTGTTCACTCGACTGCAGCAGGGCCTTGCTCGGGATGCAGCCGACATTGGTACAGGTGCCACCGGGCGCTGGCCCACCCTTGTCGTTCTTCCACTCGTCGATGCAGGCTGTGTTGAACCCCAGTTGTGCGGCGCGGATCGCCGCGATGTAACCACCGGGTCCGGCGCCGATGACGATGACGTCGAATGCTTTGCTCATGACGGCGCCTCAGATGTCGAACAAGAGGCGAGCCGGGTCTTCCAGCGCTTCCTTCATTGCCACCAGGCCGAGCACCGCCTCGCGGCCGTCGATGATCCGGTGGTCGTAGCTCATCGCCAGGTAGTTGATCGGACGCACCACGACCTGGCCGTTCTCGACCACCGCCCGGTCCTTTGTCGCATGCACGCCGAGGATCGCGCTCTGCGGCGGGTTGATGATCGGCGTGCTGAGCATGGAGCCGAAAACGCCACCGTTGGAGATCGAGAAGGTGCCGCCGGTCAGCTCCTCGATACCGAGCTTTCCGTCGGCGGCCTTCTTGCCGTACTCGGCGATCTTCTTCTCGATGTCGGCGAAGCTCATCTGGTCGGCGTTGCGCACGATTGGCACCACCAGGCCGCGCGGCGAACCGACCGCAATGCCGATGTCGAAGTAGCCGTGGTAGACGATGTCGTTGCCGTCGACCGAGGCGTTCAGGACCGGGTACTTCTTCAGCGCGGCCACCGCCGCCTTGACGAAGAAGCTCATGAAGCCGAGCTTGCAGCCGTGCTCTTTCTCAAACTTCTCCTGGAACTTCTTGCGCATCTCCATCACCGGCGCCATGTTCACTTCATTGAACGTGGTCAGGATCGCATTGGTCGATTGCGATTGCAGCAAACGCTCGGCGACCCGCGCGCGCAGGCGCGACATCGGCACGCGTTGCTCGGGCCGTTCCCCCAGGTTGGTCGTGACCGGCGCCACCACCGCGGGCAACGGTTGGACCGCAACGGGCGCCGGCGCCGATGCAGGCGCTGCCTTTGGCCTTGCCGCTGCCGCGAGCACGTCACCCTTCAACACCCGTCCATCCTTGCCGGTGCCGGCAACCGCCCCGGGAGCGAGGCCTTGGTCGGCCATCAACTTGGCCGCGGCAGGCATTGCGAACGCAGCGCCCGACACCGTCCCTGGCGCGGCCGCCGGCGCAGGAGCGGCAGGGCTGACCGCCGGCGCCGCGGTGCCCGCCTTCGCCTCGGTGTCGATTCGCGCGATCACCTGCTCGGCGTTGACCGTCGCCCCGTCGGGGGCGACATGCGCAACGAGCACGCCGGCAGCAGGGGCCGGCACTTCGAGCACCACCTTGTCGGTTTCGATCTCGACCAGGGTCTCGTCGATCGCGACGGCTTCTCCGGGTTGCTTCTTCCACTGCAGCAGGGTGGCTTCCGCGACCGATTCGGACAACTGCGGAACCTTGACTTCAATGATGGCCATGACTGTCTTTGGTTGATTTTCTACTTGCTCAGCACGAAGCCCTTGAGCTTGCCGAAGGCCTGATCGAGCAGAGCCTTCAGCTGCTCCTGGTGCAGGTGGGCATAACCCACCGCCGGCGAGGCCGACGCCGGGCGCCCGGCGTAGCCGAGCCGCTGGCCTTCGGCCATGTTCTCGTGGATCTGGTGCTGGATGAAGAACCAGGCGCCCTGGTTCTGCGGTTCGTCCTGGCACCACACCACCTCGGTGGCATTCGGGAACTTCTTCAACTCCGCAGTGAAGGCCTTGTGCGGGAACGGGTAGAGCTGCTCGACGCGCAGGACGACCACGTCCCAGGCCTTTTTCTCGTCGCGGCGCTTGATCAGGTCGTACACCACCTTGCCCGAGCAGGCGATCACGCGCTTGACCTTCAGCGGATCGATGTCGGGATGGTTCGGCCCGATCACAGTGCGGAATTCGCCCTTCGTGAACTCGGCCAGCGGCGACGTCGCGTCCTTGTTCCGCAGCAAGGATTTGGGCGTCATGATCACCAGCGGCTTCCTGAACATGCGCACCATCTGCCGGCGCAGCACATGGAAGATCTGGCTGGCCGTCGTCGGCTGCACGATCTGCATGTTGTTGTCTGCAGCCAGCTGCATGAAGCGCTCTAGGCGCGCCGAACTGTGCTCGGGGCCCTGCCCTTCGTAGCCATGCGGCAGCATCAGCGTCAGGCCGTTGACGCGGCCCCACTTGACTTCGCCGGAAGCCAGGAACTGGTCGATCACGACCTGCGCGCCATTGACGAAGTCGCCGAACTGCGCCTCCCAGATGGTCAGCGTGTTCGGGTCGGCCGACGCATAGCCGTACTCGAATCCAAGCACCGCTTCTTCCGACAGGATCGAATCGATGACCACGAACGGGGCCTGGTTCTCGGCCACGTTGGCCAGTGGGATGTAGGTACCGGCGTCCCACTTCTCGCGGTTCTGATCGTGCAGCACTGCATGGCGGTGAACGAAGGTACCGCGCCCGCAATCTTCACCGGACAGGCGCACCGGATAACCGCTGGCCACCAGCGACGCGTAGGCCAGATGTTCACCCATGCCCCAGTCGACGTTGATTTCGCCGCGCCCCATGGCGGCGCGATCGGCGATCACTTTCTCGACCAGCGGATGGGCCTTGAAGTCCTTGGGGATCACCGTGATCCGCTCGGCCAGGCGCTTGACCTCGGCCAGCGGCAAGGCCGTGTCGGCGGCATCGGTCCACTTGCGGTTCAGGTACGGTGACCAGTCGACCGCGTACTTGCTCTTGAAGTTGGTCAGGACCGGGTCGATGGTGTGCTTGCCTGCGTCCATCGCTGCGCGATAGGCCTTGACCATTTCGTCGGGGCCTTCGGCCGGCAGCACGTTTTGCGCCACCAGTTTCTCGCCATACAACTTGCGCGTGCCCGGGTGCTGGGCGATCTTCTTGTACATCAGCGGCTGGGTCAGGCTCGGCGTGTCCTGCTCGTTGTGGCCGAGCTTTCGGAAGCAGATGATGTCGACGACGACATCCTTGTTGAAGGCCTGTCGGTAGTCCATCGCCAGCTGCGTGCAAAGAACCACGGCCTCGGGGTCATCGCCGTTCACGTGCAGCACCGGCGCCTCGATCATCTTGACCACGTCGGTGCAATACAGGGTCGAGCGTGAGTCGCGCGGGTCACTGGTGGTGAAACCGATCTGGTTGTTGATCACCAGGTGCACCGTGCCGCCGGTGTAGTAGCCGCGGGTCTGCGCCAGCGCCAGGGTCTCCATCACCACGCCCTGCCCGGCGAAGGCGGCGTCGCCGTGCACCAGCACCGGCAACACCTGGTCGCCTTCCTTGTCGCCGCGGCGGTCCAGCCGCGCCTTGACGCTGCCCTCGACGACCGGGTTGACGATCTCAAGGTGCGAAGGATTGAACGACAGCGACAGGTGCACCGCCCCGCCCGGTGTCGAGATGTCGCTCGAGAAGCCCTGGTGGTACTTGACGTCGCCCGAGGGCAGGTCTTCCTTGGCAGTGTGGTCGAACTCGGCGAACAGGTCGGCCGGCATCTTGCCCAGCGTATTGACGAGCACATTCAGGCGCCCGCGGTGAGCCATGCCGATGACGATCTCCTGCACGCCCTTCTCGCCGGCGCGCTGCACCAACTCGTCCATTGAGGCGATGAAGCTCTCGCCACCTTCGAGCGAGAAGCGCTTCTGGCCGACGAACTTGGTGTGCAGGAAGCGCTCCAGCCCCTCGGCTGCGGTCAGGCGATCGAGGATGTGCTTCTTCTCGTCGCCCGTGAAGCTCGGCTTGCTGCGCACGCGCTCAAGGCGTTCCTGCCACCAGCGCTTTTCGGCCGGATCGGTGCAATGCATGATCTCGGCGCCGACGGTGCCGCAGTAGGTTTCGCGCAGCGCCTGCATGATCTCGCGCAGGGTCATTTGCTCGGCGCCGAAGTAGGTGTTGGCGGCGCTGAAGGTGATGTCCATGTCCGACTCGGACAGGTCATAGAAGGCCGGCTCGAGTTCAGGAATCTTCGGCCGCTCGGCGCGCTTCAGCGGGTCGAGATCGGCCCAGCGTGAACCGAGGAAGCGGTATGCCGCGATCAGCGACTGGACATGGACCTGCTTGCGCGCGACGGCCAGATCGGTGCTGCTGGCCTTGCTGGCGAAGGCATTGGCCTTGGCGCGCTGGGCAAAGGACTCGACCACCGGGGCATGGGCCACATCGCGGCGCTCGGTCCCGTCGGTGGCCGCCACGTTCTGCAGGTTGTCGAAATAGCTGCGCCAGTTCTCGGGCACCGAACCGGGGTTGTCGAGGTAGGCCTCGTAGAGTTCCTCGACATACGGGGCGTTACCGCCGAACAGGTACGAGTTCGACCTGCTTTGCTGCATCATCTTCGCTCACCTTTCGCCACGGTTTCCGCAGCTTCGATGGGTTGCACAACCTTCCGCGACCCGGCTTCACCGGTAGGCGGACTAGCGTAGGACGGGAAGGACCGATCTACATCACTGCGGGCACTCTATCACCGAAGGCCAGGCGCTCTTTGGCGCCGCGGTATTCCCGCGCCAGGCGATCGACCAGTTCGGCCGCCGGCACCACATGTTTCACGGCACCGATACCCTGACCACTGCCCCAGATGTCCTTCCAGGCCTTCTTGGCACCGTCGCCGCCGCCGAAGTCCATCTTGCTCGGGTCGCTTTCGGGCAGCCGGTCCGGATCCAGGCCGGCAGCGCGGATCGACCGCTTGAGGTAGTTGCCGTGCACCCCCGTGAAAAGGCTGGAGTAGACGATGTCGTCGCTCGTACCTTCGACGATCGCGTGCTTGTAGTCGTCGCTGGCGCGTGCCTCGGCAGTGGCGATGAAGGCCGAACCGATGTAGGCAAAGTCGGCCCCCATCGCCTGCGCGGCGAGCACGGCGCCGCCGGTCGCCACGGCCCCCGACAGCGCCAGCGGGCCGGAGAACCACTCGCGGATCTCCTGCACCAGAGCGAACGGGCTCTTCACGCCGGCATGGCCACCGGCACCCGCCGCCACCGCGATCAGGCCGTCCGCGCCTTTGTCGATCGCCTTGTGGGCGAAGGTGTTGTTGATGATGTCGTGCAGGACCACACCGCCCCAGGCGTGCACGGCGTCATTGAGATCGGTGCGCGCGCCGAGCGAGGTGATCACGATCGGCACCTTGTAATGAGCGCAGGCGGCCAGGTCGTGCTCGAGCCGGTCGTTGCTCTTGTGCACGATCTGGTTGATCGCGAACGGGGCTGCGGGTCGGTCCGGGTGCACGCGGTCCCAGGCCGCCAGGGTCTCTGTGATCTCGGCCAGCCATTCGTCGAGCTGCGACGCCGGTCGCGCATTGAGTGCCGGCATCGCGCCGACGATGCCGGCCTGGCACTGGGCGATGACAAGCTTCGGATTGCTGATGATGAACAGCGGCGCACCGATGACGGGCAGGCGCAGCCTGCTCAAGACCGCCGGCAGCGCCATCAGAAGGCCTCGAGCGCCATGTCGTTCACCGCGGCGTGGCCTTCGACGATGCTGTCACGCACGCCGGGTACTCTCGACAGCAGGTGTTCAGCGTAGAAGCGCGCGGTCGCGATCTTGGCCCGCATGAAGGCCATGTCCTCACCCTTGACGAGCCTTTCTTCGGCCACCAGCAGAGCGCGCGCCATCTGCCAGCCCGCCATCAGGTTGCCAGCCAGCATCAGGTAGGGCACCGAGCCAGCGAAGACCGCATTCGGGCTGGCCTTGGCCTGGCCGGCGACGAAGTCGACGACGTCCAGAAAGGCCTTGCGCGCCGCCACCAAGTGCTTGTGCATCGCATTGGCCGCCGCACTGTCGCGCTGGGCTAGCAGCGCTTCAGTGGCTTCGATCTGGCGTGCGATCGCCTTGGCCGTCTGGCCGCCGTCGCGCGCCGTCTTGCGGCCGACCAGGTCGTTCGCCTGGATCGCCGTCGTGCCTTCGTAAATCGTCAGGATCTTGGCGTCACGCAGGTACTGCGCCGCGCCGGTCTCCTCGATGAAGCCCATGCCGCCGTGCACCTGCACGCCCAGCGATGCGACATCGAGGCTCATCTCAGTGCTGTAGCCCTTGATCAGCGGCACCATGTATTCGTAGAAAGCCTGGTTCTGCTTGCGCACCTCGGCGTCCGTGTGGTGGTGCGAAGCGTCGTAGGCCGCCGCGGCCACCAGCGCCAGCGCACGACAACCCTCGGTGTAGGCGCGCATCGTCATCAGCATGCGCTTGATATCAGGGTGATGAATGATCGGCGCAGCCGCGCTCAACGAGCCGTCGACCGGTCGGCTCTGCACGCGATCGCGGGCATAGCCCACGGCCTTCTGGTAGGCCCGCTCGGCGACAGCGATGCCCTGCACGCCGACGGCGTAGCGCGCGGCGTTCATCATGATGAACATGGTCTCGAGGCCGCGGTTCTCCTGGCCGACCAGGTGAGCCACCGCGCCACCATGGTCGCCGTACTGCAGCACGGCGGTCGGACTGGCCTTGATGCCGAGCTTGTGCTCGATCGACACGCAGTGCACGTCATTGCGGCTGCCGTCGGGCATGACCTTCGGACAGATGAAGAGCGAGATGCCCTTTACGCCCTCGGGAGCACCGACCACCCGCGCGAGCACGAGGTGGATGATGTTCTCGGCCATGTCGTGTTCGCCGTAGGTGATGAAGATCTTGGTCCCGAAGAGCTTGAAGCTGCCGTCGGGCTGAGGCTCGGCACGGGTACGCACGGCGGCCAGGTCGCTGCCAGCCTGCGGCTCGGTCAGGTTCATCGTGCCGGTCCAGCTGCCGTCGATCATCTTCGGCAGGTAGGCCTGCTGCTGCTCGGGCGAGCCTGCCGTGAGCAGGGCCTCGATCGCGCCATCGGTCAGGAGCGGGCACAGCGCAAAGCTCAGGTTCGCGCTGTTCAGCATCTCGATGCACGCCGCGCCGATGGTCTTCGGCAGGCCCTGGCCACCGAACTCGGCCGGGTGTTGCAGCCCCTGCCAGCCGCCCTCGGCGAACTGCCGGAAGGCCTGTTTGAAGCCCGGCGTCGTCGCCACGCTGCCGCGCTCGAAGGACGAGGGGTGGACGTCGCCGTCGATATTGAGCGGCGCGACGATGCCTTCGTTGAATTTCGCGCACTCCTCGAGCACGGCCTGCGCGGTGCCGGCGTCGATGTCCTCGAACCCCGGCAGCTTCGCAACGGCGTCGAGGTCGGCCAGTTCCCGCATGCAAAACAGCATGTCCTTCACCGGTGCACGGTATGTCATCGAAGTCTCCAATCCAACCGAATGGGCCCTGAGGGCCCGCTGTGCGTCGCGCTAGAGCGCCTTGACCAGTTCAGGCACTGCAGTGAACAGGTCCGCCTCGAGCCCGTAGTCGGCGATCGCGAAGATCGGCGCCTCGGCGTCCTTGTTGATCGCGACGATCACCTTGCTGTCCTTCATGCCGGCCAAGTGCTGGATCGCACCCGAGATGCCGCAGGCGATGTAGAGCTGCGGCGCGACGATCTTGCCGGTCTGTCCAACTTGCCAGTCGTTGGGCGCATAGCCCGCATCGACCGCGGCCCGGCTCGCGCCCAGCGCCGCACCGAGCTTGTCGGCCAGCGGGGTCAGCACTTCGGTGAACTTGTCCGAGCTGCCCATCGCGCGGCCACCGCTGACGATGACCTTGGCCGCCGTCAGTTCAGGGCGGTCGCTCTTGGCGATTTCGCTGCCGACATAGCTCGACAGGCCGCTGTCGGCCACCGCGTCGATCTTGTCGATGGCCGCCGAGCCGCCTTGTCCCGCCGCGTCGAAGCCAGTGGTGCGCACGGTGATGACCTTGATCGCATCGATGCTCTGCACGGTGGCGATGGCGTTGCCGGCGTAGATCGGGCGCTCGAAGGTGTCGGGGCTGATGACCTTGGTGGCGTCACTGATCTGGGCCACGTCGAGCAAAGCGGCGACACGCGGAGCGACATTCTTGCCATGCGCGGTGGCCGGGAACAGCAGGTGGCTGTAGTCCTTGGCCAGGGCCACGACCTGGGCGGCGACGTTCTCGCCGAGCTGCTCCGCGAGCTGAAGGGCGTCCGCATGGAGCACCTTGACCACGCCGGCAATGTTGGCGGCAGCCTGGGCCGCACCGCCGGCGTTGTGGCCGGCGATCAGCACATGCACGTCGCCGCCGCATTGCAGGGCGGCAGTGACGGTATTGAGGGTCGCGGGCTTGAGGGTGCCGTGGTCGTGTTCGGCAATGACGAGTGCGGCCATGTCAGATCACCTTCGCTTCGTTCTTCAGCTTGGCCACCAGGGTGGCCACGTCGGGCACCTTCACGCCGGCGCCGCGCTTGGGCGGCTCGACGACCTTCAGGGTCTTGATGCGCGGGGTGACATCCACCCCCAGGTCGGCCGGCTTGAAGACCTCGAGGGTCTTCTTCTTGGCTTTCATGATGTTGGGCAGGGTGACGTAGCGCGGCTCGTTCAGGCGCAGGTCGGCGGTGACCACGGCGGGCAGCGTGAGCCTGACGATCTCGAGGCCGCCGTCGACCTCGCGGGTCACAGACACCTTGCCGTCGGCAACCTCGACCTTGCTCGCGAACGTGCCCTGCGGCAGGCCAGCCAGCGCGGCCAGCATCTGGCCGGTCTGGTTGCAGTCGTCGTCGATCGCCTGTTTGCCCAGGATGACCAGGCCCGGCTGTTCCTTGTCGACCAGGGCCTTGAGCAGCTTGGCGACGGCCAGGGGCTGCAACTCATCCGCGCATTCGACGAGGATGGCGCGGTCGGCGCCTATCGCCATCGCGGTGCGCAGGGTCTCCTGGCACTGGGTCACGCCGCAGGAAACGGCGATGACCTCGGTCGCGACGCCCTTCTCCTTCAGTCGTACCGCCTCTTCGACGGCGATCTCGTCGAAGGGGTTCATCGACATCTTGACGTTGGCCAGATCGACACCCGTTCCGTCGGGCTTGACGCGCACTTTGACGTTGTAGTCGACGACCCGCTTCACGGGGACCAGTACCTTCATGAATGCTGCTCCTTGATCCTGGACGTCGAGCGCCGTCGCGGTGGACGTGAACGTCAACAGGGATTGTAGGCAGGCGCGCCCTTTGCGCCGCCTTTGAACATGGCATCCGATTTGAAAATCGAACGATCGTGCTATTCTAGCCTGAAGTCTGCGGACCGAGGGCTTCTCGCGCCCCGCGCTGCACGTCGACCGGTCGCAGCAGCAGCAGGCCAGCAACAAAGAACAGGGCTGTCGAGACGATGGCGATGCGATGGTTGCCAGCGGTAGCCCAGGTCACCAGGCCGTAGGTCACCGGACCGAGAATCGCCGCTAGGCGCGTCGCGAAAGCCCACAGCCCGAAAAACTCCGCCAGGCGTGCAGGTGGCGCCAGCAGGCCGGCCAGCGCGCGCCCGGCCGACTGGCTCGAACCCATGCACAGGCCTGCAACCACCGCCGCAATCCAGAACACGCTCTGGGTGGTCGCCAGCGCGGCAATGACCGTCATCAGGATCCAGCCCAAGAGCGTGCCGCCGAGCGCGCGCTTGTGGCCGCTGCGATCCTGCCAGTAGCCGAAGGCGAAGGCGCCGACCGCGGCCGCGATATTGACCAGGAAGACCAGCATCATGGTCTGGGTCTGCTTGAAGCCCAGCACTTGCTCGGCATAGACCGCCGCCAGCGTGATGACCACCGCGATCCCGGCCTGGTATGCGACCGCGCATGCGAGCAGCCAGGAAAAGTCGCGGTAGCGTCGCGCCTCGTGCCAGGTCTGACGCAGGCGCGCCAGCGAGGCGACGATGCCGTTGACCGCTCCTGCTTGAGCGACCGCGCGCTCGCGCAGCAGCGCAAACGTGGCCAGCGAGGCGAGGCCGTACACGCCAGCGGTGATCAGCATCGTCACCGGCACGAACTGCGTCGCCGGCTGGCCCTGCCCCTGGGCCCAGATCACGTAGCCGAGCGACAGGCCGAGCGACAGCATGCCGCCGAAGTAGCCGAAGCTCCAGCCCCAGCCCGAGACCTTTCCCAGCGCGTCGCGCCGCGCGAGTTCGGGCAGGAAGGCCGCCGTCAGCGTCTCGCCGATCGAATAGAACAGGTTGGACAGTACGATCGCCCCGACTGCGAGCGCGACGTCTCCGGGACCGGTGAGCGCCAGCGCGGTCGTGGTGGCGACGCAGGCGACGGTGCTCAGCGCCAGCAAGCGCTTCTTGGCCGCGCGCAGGTCGGCAAAGGCGCCGAGTGCGGGCATCACCAGCATCACCAGTGCGCTCGACAGGCCCAGCGCCAG
>DATDES010000191.1:0-17587 GCA_036522975.1 Burkholderiaceae bacterium
GACCGGCTTCACCGTGTCCAAGCTGTGGGACGGCGGCTTCGGCAAGCCCGAGCACATCGCCAGCCCGCTGCAGATCATGACCGAGGGCCCGCTCGGCGGCGCCGCGTTCAACAATGAATTCGGGCGGCCCAATCTCGGCGGCTACTTCCGGGTCTTCGAGCAGCAGGTCGCCGGCGTGCAGCGCGGCTACCACAAGCCGATCATGATCGCCGGCGGGCTGGGCAGCATCAGCGCGAGTCAGACCCACAAGAAGATATTCGCGGCCGGCACCTTGCTCGTGCAGCTCGGCGGGCCGGGTATGCGCATCGGCATGGGTGGCGGCGCCGCCAGTTCGATGGCCGCCGGCAGCAATGCGACGGCGCTCGATTTCGATTCGGTCCAGCGTGGCAACCCGGAGATCCAGCGCCGCGCGCAGGAAGTCATCAACCATTGCTGGGCCCTGGGTGACAGCAACCCGATCCTGGCAATTCATGACGTCGGCGCCGGCGGCATCAGCAATGCGTTTCCTGAACTCGTCGATGGCGCCGGCCGCGGTGCGGTCTTCGATCTGAGCAAGGTGCCGCTCGAGGAGAGCGGTCTGGCACCAAAGGAGATCTGGTGCAACGAGAGCCAGGAGCGCTACGTCATCGCCCTCGACCCGACCTTGTTGCCGCTGTTCGAGCAGATGTGCGCGCGCGAGCGCTGCCCGTTCGCGGTGGTCGGTGTGGCCAGCGCCGCGCCCCAGCTGGTGCTGCAGGCCGGGGAGGGCGGCACGAGGGCGATCGACATGCCGATGGAGGTGCTGCTCGGCAAGCCACCGAAGATGGTCCGCGGCGTGCAGCGCGTCGCGCGTCGCGGCGAGCCGCTGCAGCTCACCGGCGTCAGGCTCGAACAGGTGGCTTTCGACGTGCTGCGCCATCCGACGGTGGCCAGCAAGCGCTTCCTCATCACGATCGGCGACCGCACGGTCGGTGGCCTCTCGCACCGCGATCCGATGGTCGGGCCCTGGCAGGTACCGGTGGCCGACTGCGCGGTGACCCTGGCTGACCACCGCGGTTTTCGCGGCGAGGCCTTTGCCGTCGGCGAGCGCACGCCGCTGGCGGCGCTGGACGCGCCGGCCTCGGGGCGCATGGCGGTGGCCGAGGCGATCACCAACCTCCTCGCCGCGCCGATCGAGTTGGCGGACGTGAAACTCAGCTGCAACTGGATGGCGGCCTGCGGCGAGCCCGGCGAAGACGCGGCGCTGTACGACACCGTGCGCGCGGTGGGCATGGAGCTCTGCCCGGCGTTGGGCATCGGTGTGCCCGTGGGCAAGGATTCCTTGTCCATGCGCACCCGCTGGAGCGAAGGTGGCGTCGCCAAGCAGGTGACCGCGCCGGTGTCGCTGGTCGCGACCGCGTTCGTGACGCTGGCCGATGTGCGCAGCACGCTGACGCCGCAACTTCAGGCCGGTGACACCACGCTGATCCTGATCGACCTCGGCGCCGGTCGCATGCGACTGGCAGGCTCGATGCTGGCCCAGGTGCTCGGGCAGTTTGGCGAGTTTGTGCCGGATCTCGACGAGCCTCAGTCACTGAAGGCCCTGGTGGCCGCGGTCAACCAATTGCGTCGTGACGGCAAGCTGCTGGCCTACCATGACCGCAGCGACGGCGGGCTGTGGGCGGCGGTGTGCGAAATGGCCTTCGCCGGCCACCTCGGCGTGAGCCTGAACGTCGATCTGCTGGTCACCGAAGGCGATGGCATAGGTGACAGCCGCGCTGAGTACGGCGATGCGAAGAACTGGTCCGGCCAGATCGGCGAGCGCCGCAACGAGCGCACGCTGGCGGCCCTGTTCAACGAGGAGATCGGCGCGGTGATCCAGGTGCGCAGCGCCGAGCGCGATGCGGTGATGGCGGTGCTGCGCGAGCATGGCCTGTCGAAACACGCGCACGTGATCGGCAAGCCCAATGATCGCGGCGTCGTCGAAGTCTGGCGCGACGCGAAGGCGGTGTTCGCGGCGCCGCTGGCCGACCTGCACCAGACCTGGGACACGGTGAGCTGGCGCATCGCCCGCCAGCGTGACAACCCGGCCTGTGCCGACGCCGAGCATGCTGCGGCAGGCCGAGCCGACGACCCGGGCCTGCATGCCCGGCCGAGCTTCGATCCAGGCGCTGTCCCGGCGGTCCACTGCGCACGGCCCAAGCTGGCGATCCTGCGCGAGCAGGGCGTTAACTCGCAAGTCGAGATGAGCTACGCGATGGCGCTGGCCGGGTTCGAAACCCACGACGTGCACATGAGCGATCTGCAGGCGGGCCGCGCGCGCCTGGACCAGTTCATCGGCTTCGTCGCCTGCGGCGGCTTCTCCTACGGCGACACCCTTGGCGCCGGCGAGGGCTGGGCCCGTTCGGTGATGTTCAACCCGGCCCTGGCCGAGTCCTTCGCGGCCTTCTTCAACCGCAGCGACACCTTTGCGCTGGGTGTTTGCAACGGCTGCCAGATGATGGCGGCGCTCAGCGCCATCATCCCCGGCGCAGCGGCCTGGCCGAAGTTCACCCGCAACCGCAGCGAGCAGTTCGAGGCGCGCTTGTCGCTGGTCGAGGTGCTGGCGTCACCCTCGCTGTTCTTCACCGGGATGGAAGGCAGCCGCTTGCCCATCGCGGTGGCCCATGGCGAAGGCTTCGCCGATTTCTCCCAGCGCGGCGACGCCAAGGCCGTCCCGCGCGCAATGCGTTTCGTCGACAACCATGGCCGGCCGGCCGAGACTTATCCCGCCAACCCCAACGGCAGCCCCGACGGCCTGACCGCAGTCACCACCGCCGACGGCCGCTTCACGGTGTTGATGCCGCATCCCGAGCGGGTCTTCCGCAACGTCCAGATGAGTTGGTCGGGCGGCGACATGGACGTGCACAGCCCCTGGATGCGGATGTTCCACAACGCCCGGCGCTGGGTTGGCTGAGGGGTTGGCGATCGCGGGCGCTAGACCCGCGGACCCTATTCGCCCTTGCCGAGCACCACGCTCTGCTTGCGCGTCTGGCCGCTGCGCCACACGCTGAGCGTCACGCTGTCGCCCGGCTGACGGCGTTCAAGCTGGGTCAACATCGCGTCGAGATCGGTGATCGGCTCATCGTTGACCGCGGTGATCACGTCACCGGGCACGACCTCGCCGTTGCCACCGCGCCGAAACGGCTGCAGGCCGGCGCGCGCGGCCGGGCCGCCAGGACTGACCTGGACCAGGGCCACGCCCTTGGGCAAATTCAGCGCGCGCTGCAGGCCCGATCCGCCGGCAGTCACGCCGATCGCCGGGCGCACGTAGCGGCCGTCGCGGATCAGGCGCGGCACGATGCGGTTCACTTCGTCGGCCGGGATCGCGAAGCCGATGCCGGCGCTGGCGCCGCTCGGGCTCGCGATCTGGGTGTTGACGCCGACCAGGCGCCCGGCCGAGTCGAGCAGCGGGCCACCCGAGTTGCCGGGGTTGATCGCCGCGTCGGTCTGGATCACGCCGCGGATCGTGCGCTGGTTGAAGGATTCGATTTCACGGTTGAGCGCGCTGACGATGCCGGTGGTCAGGCTCTGGTCGAGCCCGAAGGGGTTGCCGATCGCGAACACGCGCTGGCCGACCAAAAGGTCGCGGCTGCTGCCGAGCGGGATCGGCGGCAGCTTGGCCGCCGGAGCCTCGATCCTCAGCACCGCGAGGTCGCGGTCGGGGAAGGCGCCGACCAGTTTGGCCGAGTAGCTGCTCTGGTCGGCCAGGGTCACCCGTGCGCTGCTGCCGCCCTGGATGACGTGGAAGTTGGTGACGACATGGCCTTGGTCGTCCCAGACGAAGCCGGTGCCAGCGCCCCGCGGCACCTGCTGCACGTTCATCGAGAAGAGGTCGCGCTGGGTCTCCAGCGTGGTGATGTGCACGACCGAGGGCGAAGTCCTGCGGAACAGGTCGATCGTGGCGTGCTCGTCGGCGCCGAGCGCGCCGCGCGGCGCCACGGCGCGCGGTGCGGCCTCGGTGCGACCCTGCACCTCGCCGGGCAAGGCCAGCAAGGTGGTCGCGGCGAGCGTCAGCGCGGCTGCCAGGAGGGTCCAGGCGCGAGTGACGTGCCGATGCATGGCAAAGCTTTTCATGGGAAGCCGACCAGTGGGTTGCGGGAATCCCCTGACGTGGGGTCGGCGCGCTTTGCATCAAGGGACCGCGCAGGTGTGATGGACAGGCTGCGAAAATGCGGCCATGCCCGTGCAGCCCATCACCCCCGAACTGCGCCAATGGATCATTGCCCAGGCGCAGGCGGGCAACAAGCCCGAGACCCTGCTCGAAGGCATGCGCGCCAGCGGCTGGCAGGAGGACGTGGCGATCCAGGCAATCGAGGAAACCTTGACCGTCTTCCTCGCCGACCATGCCCGCGCGACGGGCCTGCCGCCGCCTGTCTTGGTGCCGAGCCCCGACCTCAGCCAGTCGCCCCTGTGGCTGGATGCCGGTGACCGGCGGGTGCAGGTCTTGCTGACGATGAACCTGCCGCGCCTGGTGGTCTTCGGCGGCCTGTTGGCGGACGAGGAATGCGACGCGATGATGGCGCTGGCGCTGCCGCGCCTGACCCGATCGGAAACCGTGCAGATCGAGACCGGCGGCAGCGAGGTCAATGCCGTGCGCACCAGTTCTGGCATGTTTTTCGGTCGCGGGGAAAATGAGCTGTGTGCGCGCATCGAGACCCGCATCGCCCGCCTGCTCGACTGGCCGCTGGAGAATGGCGAAGGCCTGCAGATCCTGCACTACCTGCCGGGCGCCGAGTACCAGCCGCACCACGACTACTTCGACCCGGCCAAGGCGGGGACGCCGTCGATCGTCGCCCGAGGCGGGCAGCGTGTGGGCAGCCTGGTGATGTACCTGAATTCGCCGGAGAAGGGCGGGGCCACCAGCTTTCCGGACGTGGCGCTCGAAGTCGCGCCGATCAAGGGCAATGCGGTGTTCTTCAGCTACGACCGGCCGCACCCGGTCACCCGCACACTGCATGGCGGTGCCCCGGTGATCGCGGGCGAAAAGTGGGTTGCCACCAAGTGGTTGCGGGAGCGGCGATTCGACTAGGCGCCGACCGCCTGTCAACCGCGGGATGGGGCGCTCTGTTCTGGCCGACGCGAGACCGAAGAAGGGAAGTCCTGATCGCCTCAGGCTTCAGTGAACGAAATCCCGGCTTCCGCCGGGATTTTCGTTTGAGACGCGCGCGGCCGCAAGGCCATCAGGGGCGCGGCTGTCTGCGGTCGCCGGCGGGTGGCGGCAGCATGCGGTTGCGCACGATGCGCGCCCACTTGCGCTGCTCCCAGGTTTGCGGACCCTCGAGCGGCCAGGCGTCGATCACACCGGCCAATTCGTCGTGGGGCAGGCGCACGTAGCCCGGCACATGCCCGCGCAGCAGCCAGACCCCGGGCAGCAAGCGTCGTGGCAGGGGCGCCTTGGTCTCCTCGACCCAGTACACACACGGGCGTTGCATCCAGAATCGCTGATGCTCGAAATGCACACGACCGGCAATGCCGCTGGTCGCCGGCAACAGGACATGGTCGGCGGTGGTTTCGACGACTGCGAAACGAAGGTCGCTGGGCGAGTCGCCGCCCTGGTAGACGAGGATCACGCGATGGATGTCGCGCGCCGGAATGCGGTCGATTTCCCGCTCGTTGCGTAGGACGATCAGGTCGCTGCCGTCCCAGCGGGTATCGAGCTTGTGTTGGGGCATGGTGAGAACTCTTTTGGAAGTTCGTCACGATAGGCGCTGCGCCTCACCTTGGCCTGTGAGCAGGCACAACAAAGGCAAGCAGATGGGCGCGCCCGCTCGCGCCTCGGCCCGCAGGGCCCGATCATGGGGTCAGACCTCGACGGTCTGACGGCGCTAGCGCTTGGGCTGCGTCAAACGGGTGCCCACCGGACGCGGGCCGCCATCGCGGCGCGGCGCCTGGCCGCCACCACCACCGGGACGACCACCGGGACGGCCGCCAGCGCGACGATCGCTACCCCCACCACCGCCGTTGCGCCGCGTGCCGCCGACGCCGATCGTCATGCGACCGAGCACGATCGGCTCGGCCTTCTCGCCGACGGGTGGCTCGAAGCCGGGCACGATTTCGCGCGGGATGCTGCGCTTGATCAGCCTCTCGATGTCGCGCAGGAAGATGTCCTCGTCGACGCAGGCGAGCGAGATTGCCTCGCCTTGCGCGCCGGCGCGGCCGGTACGGCCAATGCGGTGCACGTAGTCCTCGGGCACGTTCGGCAGCTCGAAGTTGACGACGTGCGGCAGTTGGTCGATGTCGATGCCGCGCGCCGCGATGTCGGTCGCCACCAGCACCTGCAGGTCGCCCTTCTTGAAGTCGGCCAGGGCCTTGGTGCGCGCGGTCTGACTCTTGTTGCCGTGGATCGCCATCGCACTGATGCCGTTGTCGTTCAGGAAGTCGGTCAGGCGGTTCGCGCCGTGCTTCATGCGCGTGAAGACCAGCACCTGGTGCCAGTCCCCGCTCTTGATCAGGTGTGCGAGCAGTTCCTTCTTTCGCTCGCGGCCGACCGGATGTACCTTCTGCGCGATCGTGTCGGCGGTCTGGTTGCGGCGCGCGACCTCGATCAGTGCCGGCTGGTTCAGCAGCTTGTCGGCCAGGGTCTTGATCTCGTCGCTGAAGGTGGCGCTGAACAGCAGGCTCTGCTTCTTCGCCGGCACGACGGCCAGCACCTTCTTGATGTCGTGGATGAAGCCCATGTCGAGCATGCGATCGGCCTCGTCGAGCACGAAGATCTCGACATGGCTCAGGTCCAGCGTGCGCTGGCCATGGTGGTCCAGGAGGCGGCCGGGCGTCGCGACGAGGATGTCGACGCCTTTGCGCAGGCGGTCGATCTGGGGCTGCATGCCGACCCCGCCGAACATCACCATGCTGGACAGTTGCACGTGCTTGCCGTAGGTGCGAACGCTCTCCTCGACCTGTGCCGCGAGTTCTCGCGTGGGCGTCAGGATCAGGGCACGGATGGCAACGCGACCGCGCGCATCGCGCTTCGAGGGCACGGCCATGAGGCGCTGCAGCATCGGCAGCACGAACCCGGCCGTCTTGCCGGTACCGGTCTGGGCGCCGGCGAGAAGGTCGCCGCCTTTCAGCACGGCGGGGATGGCTTGGGCCTGGATCGGCGTGGGGATGTCATAGCCCTGTTCGCGCACCGCGCGCAGGAGCGGCTCGGCCAGGCCGAGGTCAGTGAAGTGCATTTTTGGAGGCTCACCAAGGAGCCGTGGTTCGCTGCCTGCTGTCACCCGTTGCGGGTGCACCAGTCGGTAGGCGCGAAGGATTTTAGGCGTCGGAATCGACCGCGCCGCGATGACTGGAAGCCGCAGCGCAGTCGAGATTGTACCCGCTATGTACTCAGTACTCAGGCCGGCATCGGCCGATGCGCATTCAGACGCAGCCAGCCGCGCGCGATGCGGTAGACGGCCCAGACGCCGAGCAGGAACATGCCGACGACCCAGGTGCCGAAGCCGATGATGACCAGCGTCAGCGGAATCGACACAACGGCCACCAGCAGGGCCCAGACCAGCGCGTACCAGAAGGTGCGGATCTGCCAGTCGAAGTGCGTTTCGAGCCAGGTGCCGCGGGCGTCGCCACGGTAGATGTAGTTGACGACCACCGCGATGATCGACGGCCAGCCGAACAGGAAGGAGCCGATCACGCTGGCCGCTCCGAAGGCGCCCAGGGCCAGTCCCACCGCATGCAGCGCGTAGACGATGTGGGTGATGCGCACCAATGACGGGCTGGCCTCGACGGTCATCACTTGGGTGGTCATGCGATCCGCTCCTTTGCGGTGGTTGAAGGACGCCATGTTGGGACAAGCCAGAGCAGCACAAGGCCGGCTGCGACAAAGGGCAGACCGGCCCAGCTGAGCCGCTGAAAGCCGAGGCTGGAGGCTAACCCGGCGCCGACGATCGCGCCGCCGGCCGTGCCGAGATACAGCATCGAGGTGTTCAACGACAGCAAGACCGGCGCCTGCGCAGGTGCGAGGGCCGCCAGGCGCGACTGCTGGGGCGCCATCATGCCGAAGCCGGCCGTGCCCCAGACCAGCAGCACCGCTATCAGGACCGGCCAGGAGCCGGCGGTCAGCGGCAACACGGCCATGGTGATACCGAGCGCGCTCAACTGGACCGCCAGCGTCCGCCGGCTGCCGAACCGGTCGTTGGCGGCGCCGCCGATCAAGGTACCGACCACCCCCGACAAGCCGAACAGGGCCAGGGTGATCGACAATCGCACACCGCTCATCGGCGCCAGCGCCTGCAAGACCGGGCCGATGTAGGCGAAGACGGCGAAGATGGCGACGAAGTACAGCAGTGTTATCAACAGCACGCCCATGACGTCGCGGCGCGCCAGCAGACCGCCCAGGCCGGCAAGACGGGCGCCGGGCGCGTCGATCTGGGCCGGCACCCACATCAGCACGGCCACAATGGCCGGCCCACACAGGCCCACGACAAGCCAGATCGGCACGTGCCAGCCGTATTGCAGGCCGAGCCAAGCACCGAGCGGCACGCCGACCACATAGGCCAGGCTGATGCCAAGGAAGACAAAGGCCAGGGCCTGGCCGCGACGCGCGGGTTCGACCATCGACACGGCGATACCGGCGGCGATCGGTGTGAACGTGGCGCCCAGGCCCATCAGCACGCGGCCGATCAGCAGGGCCGTCAGCGACTGCGCCAGCGCGCACAACACGTTGCCGGCGGCAAACAGGCCCAGGGCCAGCAACAGGGCACGCTTGCGCGACCAGCGCCCAGTGGCCAGCAGCACCAGGGGCGCGAGCAGGGCCGTGGACAGTGCATAGGCCGTCATTGCCTGGCCAGCGCTGGGCACGCTGACGCCAAGGTCGCTGGCCAGCGGCGCGACGATGCCGCCAAGCACGAACGCACCGGTGCCAATGACGAGGTTGACGAGGCTGAACAGCCAGAGCAGGCGAGGCATGGGGCGCGATTGTCGCGGGAAGCCGCACTAGGTGCCGGTGAGCCGCAGACCGGCGACAATAGCGGTTGTTGCGGGCGCCCAGCCCGCGTTCTCTTTTCTGCGCAAGAAAGACCATGGCCCAGTACGTCTTCACCATGAACCGCGTCGGCAAGATCGTTCCGCCGAAGCGCCACATCCTCAAGAACATTTCGCTGTCCTTCTTCCCCGGCGCCAAGATCGGAATGCTCGGCGTCAACGGTTCGGGCAAGAGCACGCTGCTGAAGATCATGGCCGGTGTGGACAAGGACATCGAAGGCGAAGCCACTGCGATGCCGGGCCTGAAGATTGGGTACCTGCCCCAGGAGCCGCAGCTCGACGCCAACCAGACGGTGCGTGAAGCGGTCGAACAAGGCATTGGTGGCGCGCTGGCAGCGAAGAAGCGCCTCGAAGAGGTGTATGCCGAATACGCCGACGAAAACGCCGACTTCGACAAGCTGGCCACCGAGCAAGCCGAACTGGAAGCCATCATTGCCGCGGGCGGTGGCGACAACACCGACCTGCAACTCGAACTGGCCGCCGACGCGCTGCGCCTGCCACCCTGGGACGCGCAGATCGGCGTGCTGTCGGGCGGCGAGAAGCGCCGTGTCGCGCTGTGCCGGCTGCTGCTGTCCAAGCCCGACATGCTGCTGCTCGACGAGCCGACCAACCACCTGGACGCCGAGTCGGTCGATTGGCTCGAGCAGTTCCTGCAACGATTTCCCGGCACGGTGGTCGCGATCACCCACGATC
This sequence comes from Burkholderiaceae bacterium, assembly GCA_036522975.1. Taxonomy (GTDB): domain Bacteria; phylum Pseudomonadota; class Gammaproteobacteria; order Burkholderiales; family Burkholderiaceae_C; genus CADEEN01. Next base: position 9,673 of record DATDES010000191.1, read on the forward strand.
GCTACTTCCTCGACAACGCGGCCGAGTGGATCCTCGAACTCGACCGCGGTTCGGGCATCCCCTGGAAGGGCAACTATTCCGACTGGCTCGACCAGAAGGAGCAGCGTTTGGAGCAGGAACAGAAGACCGAAGACGCGCGCATGAAGGCGATGAAGGAAGAGCTGAAGTGGGTGCGCTCCAACGCCAAGGCGCGCCAGACCAAGAGCAAGGCCCGCCTGGCGCGCTTCGAGGAACTGAGCGACGTCGAATACCAGCAGCGCAACGTCACCAACGAGATCTTCATCCCGGTCGCCGAGCGCCTGGGCAACGAGGTCATCGAGTTCAAAGGCGTCAGCAAATCCTTCGGCGAGCGCCTGCTGATCGATGACCTGAGCTTCAAGGTGCCCGCCGGCGCCATCGTCGGCATCATCGGCCCGAACGGTGCGGGCAAGTCGACCCTGTTCCGGATGCTCCAGGGCACGGAGAAGCCTGACAGTGGCGAAGTCCTGATCGGCAAGACCGCGCAGATGGCCTTCGTCGACCAGAGCCGCGAGAGCCTGGCCAGCGACAAGACGGTCTGGGAAGACGTCTCGGGCGGCCTGGACAATATCGTGGTCGGCAAATTCGTGATGCCGTCGCGGGCCTACCTCGGCCGGTTCAACTTCAAGGGCAATGACCAGCAGAAGCAGGTCGGATCGCTTTCCGGCGGCGAGCGCGGCCGCCTGCACCTGGCCAAGACCCTGGCCAAGGGGGGCAACGTGCTGATGCTCGACGAACCCTCGAACGACCTCGACGTGGAAACCCTGCGAGCGCTGGAAGAAGCGTTGCTCGAGTTCGCCGGCAGCGCGATGGTGATCAGCCACGACCGCTGGTTCCTGGATCGCATCTGCACTCACATCCTGGCTTGCGAGGGCGACTCGCAGTGGAACTTCTTCAACGGCAACTACCAGGAGTACGAGGCCGACAAGAAGAAGCGCCTGGGCGAGGAGGGCGCGCGGCCCAAGCGCGTGCGTTTCAAGCCGATCCATTGAGCCCCGCGCCGGCCCTGCGACGGATTGCCGGAACCGGGACGTGAACGGCGGCTCCAAGCGGCAGCCGTTGGGCGTTTCCTGATGGCAGGCTGGCAGGGCGGGTTCGATAATCGAACTCATCCGACGCCTACTTTGTAGGACACCCATGCGACGTTTCGACTCCCGCCTCCGTATCTGGCTGATCCCGAGCCTGGGACTGCTCTCACTGGCGCTGGCCGGCTGTGCGACGGTGGCCAGGGCGCCGACCGCAGCCGGCACTGCGACGCCCCCCCCAGCGGCCGGTACTGCGCCGTTTGTGCTGGCCGCGACGCCGCCTGCCGCCGGTGCGTCCGCTGCGGCGGCCTCGGGCGCCGCCCCGACGCCGCCGGCGGTGCCCGGTCAGCCACCCGTGTTTGCTACGGTCATCAAGGACGCCAAAAAGACCGATGGCCTGTTCGGTTACTGGCAGAAGGACGACAAGGTCTGGCTCGAGCTCAAGCCCGAGGACTTCAACAAGCCCTTCTTTTTGTCGCCCAAGCTGGCGCGCGGCATTGGCGAGGCCGGTATCTTCGGCGGCTCGATGTACGTGCCCAACAGCCGTGTCTATGAGCGCATCGTTGAGTTCCGCAAGGTTCACAGCGTGATCCAGTTGGTGGAACTGAACACCGACTACGTGGCGCGGGACCCGAAGTCGCCGCAGGCGCGGGCCGTCGCCGCGAGTTTTTCCCCGAGCCTGCTGGCCAGCGCGCCGGTGGCCAGCCTGGCGCATCCGGAACGCAAGACGGTGCTCGTCGACGCCGGTCCGCTGTTCCTGAACGACATGCTCGGTCTGGGCACCGCGCTTCAGCGTGCCTTCCGCCAAGGTTATGCGCTGGAGGCCCGCAACACCCAGTTCACCAGCTTGCGCAACACCCCCGAGCAGCTGGTGCTCAATGTCAACGCCCATTTCTACAGCGCCAACATCGCGGTGCCGCAACCCGGAATGCCGCCGGGCGCGCCGGTCCCGCTCACGCCGCGCGCCCTGCCCGATCCGCGCAGCATGATGCTGGGCCTGTACTACTCGCTCAGCAAGCTGCCTGAAGTGCCGATGGCGCGCCGGCCGGCCGATGCGCGCATCGGCTACTTCACCAGCATCGTCAACGACTACAGCGACGATTTGCGGCGCACGCCGCGCGAGCGCTTCGTGCAGCGCTGGCGCCTGGAGAAGAAGGACCCCACGGCGTCGCTGTCCGAGCCGGTCAAACCGATCACCTTCTGGCTCGACAACTCGATCCCGCTGAAGTATCGCGATGCCATCACGCGCGGCGTGCTGGAGTGGAACAAGGCTTTCGAGAAGATCGGCTTCAAGGATGCCGTCGCGGTAAAGATCCAGCCCGAGGATGCCGATTTCGACACACTGGACGTGAACACCGCGTCGATCCGCTGGCTGACCAATGCCCAGCCGTTCTACGGCGCGATCGGTCCCAGCCATGTCGATCCGCGCAGCGGCGAGATCCTCGACGCCGACATCGCCTTCGAGAGCCTGTCGTCGCGCAACTTGCGCAATACCCGCGCGCAGGTGCTGGCCGGGCGCACGGCGAGCGACTGGCTGCCGGTGCTGCAGGCGCACGACGCGGTGATCGACGGCGTGTCCGCCGCCCAGCCGCGCGAGACGGTTCATCCGCACCGCCCGGGTGAAATCTGTCTGCATGCCGACCTGGCGGCCGAGCAGCTCGCCTACGCCATTGACGTGCTCGACGCGCGCGGCGACGGCGCCCCCGATGGTCCCGAGGCGGAGCGGTTCGTGCTCGACTACCTGACCGACGTGGCCGCGCACGAGGTCGGGCATACGCTCGGCCTGCGCCACAACTTCCGCTCGTCGCGCATCTACACCGACAAGCAGCTGTCTGACCGCGGCTTCACGGCAGAGAACGGACTGGCCGGTTCGGTGATGGAATACGCGCCGATCAACCTGCCGCGTCCCGGCGAGATCGGCGGCACGCCGTTCCAGACCGCGCTCGGCCCCTACGACTACTGGGCCATCGAATACGCCTACAAGCCGATCGCTGCTGCCGATGAAGCGGCCGAGCTGCAACGCATCGCATCGCGCAACGCCGAGCCGCTGCTGGCCTATGGCACCGACGACGACAATTTCCTCGGCATCGATCCTGAATCGCTGCAACTCGACCTGGGCAACGATCCGGTCGCCTTCGCCAAGAAGCGCATCGAGATCGCGCGCGACCTGATCCGGCGCCAAGAGACGCGCATCCTCAAGCCCGAGGCCGACTATGCGGTGCTGCGCCGTTCCGTCAGCTACGCGGTCAACGATGCGGCGCGTGCCGTCGGCATCCTGTCGCGCCAGATCGGCGGTGTGCGCACGTTGCGCGACCACCCGGGGAGCGGCCGCGATCCGCTGCTCCCGGTGCCGGCGGCGGTGCAGCGCGAAGCGCTGGACACGTTGGCCAGCAGCGTGTTCGCCACCGACAGCCTGCGCATTTCGCCGGCACTGCAGCGCAAGCTCGCGCCCGACTACAACGAACGGCTCGAGGCGCTATCCGGTGGCGACGGGGGCGTGGCGACCGAATTTTCGATCGGCGCGGTGATGGTCAACCTGCAGCGCGCGCTGCTGGCGCAGCTGATGAGCGACGGCGTGGCCTCGCGCCTGCTCGACAGCGAGGGCAAGATCGACGTGGCGTCCAACGGCCGACCCGGCGACGCCTTCCGCCTGTCAGAGCTATACGGTCGTCTGATGCGCGACATCTGGAGCGAACTCGGCACCGGCGCCGACATCCCTGTGGCCCGCCGCGAGCTGCAGCGCGACCATGTCGGTCGCCTGGCCGGGATGCTGCTGCGCCCCGCCGGTGCCGGCCGTGCCGACAGCAAGAGCCTCGCGCGCGCCGATTCGGTGGCACTGCTCGCGCGCCTGCACATGGCCGCCGGGCGCCCGGGCATGAAAGCAGAAACCCGCGCTCACCTGGCCGACACGGCCGAGACCCTGTCGCAGGCCCTGGGCGCGCGTCTGCAGCGCGCCGGCGTCTAGAAGACTTGCGCCGGACTGGCGCGCTGTCCGGCGCCCCTGCTCGGCCACCGCAATCCGTGCTTCGTCGCGTTGCGGGCGGTGGCCGTGCACACCGGTGCCGCTTGGCGCTATCGTGCGCGCCATGCCTGTCGCAACCCTGCGCAACGATTCGAACCCTCCCGGCTTCTGGCGGCCCTTTTTCGCCGCGCTGACCGGCCGCAGCGTCGGCTGGGCCGTCGGCCTGTCAATCGCGGTCGCACTGATGATCGCACCGATCTTCCAGCCGCCGCTGCCGGTGCTGTTCGGCCGCACGCTGTTCATCGCTATCGTGCTCTTGCTGGCCTTCACTGCAGCCGGCCAATGGCGCCATGGCCCCTTGCCGCGCTGGGTACTGCAATTGATTGCGATCGTGCTCGCGGCGCCGATCGCGACTCTGGCGGTCTACCTCCTTTCGACGGGTGGCGACTGGCAAGCCCTGTTCGGCAACGAGGCTCGCGTCACTGGCTTCATCCTCATCGGGGGTTCGGCGCTGGTGCTCGGCCTGGTGTTGGCGCTCGGCGCGCTGTACCGCGAACGCGATGCCCAGGCCAACGCCCAGGCCCTGCAGTTCGCGCTCGAGCGCGAGACGCTGCAGCGCCAGGCATCCGACGCGCAATTGAAGGTACTGCAGTCGCAAATCGAGCCCCACTTCCTGTTCAACACCCTGGCCAACGTTCAGGCCCTGGTCGAAAGCGGCTCCGCGCGCGCTGCACCGGTGCTCGGCAGCCTGATTGCGTACCTGAAGGCGGCGATGCCGCAGTTGCAGCAGGTCGCGCCAACCCTCGGCCAGGAAGAGACGCTCGTACGGTCCTACCTCGAGCTGATGCAGATGCGCATGCCCGACCGCCTGGCCTTCGCGATCGAGATCGATCCGGCGCTGCGCGCGCTGCGCCTGCCGGCGATGACCCTGCTGAGCCTGGTCGAGAACGCGGTGCGCCACGGCATCGACCCGAGCGAGGCCGGCGGCCGCATCGAAGTCGGCGCCCGACGCGATGGCAACGATGGCGTGACCCTGTGGGTGCAGGACAGTGGGCGCGGCATCGACGAGTCGCAAGCGCCCGGCACGGGCCTCACCAATCTGCGCGAGCGCCTGTTGGCGACCTATGGCGCCCAGGCCTGTCTGAGCTTGCACGCCGTCGAACCGCACGGCCTGAGGGCCGAAATCAGCCTGCCGGGCCAAGGGCCATGAACGCTCCGACCGCGCTGATCGCCGACGATGAGCCGCTGTTGGGCGAGCGCCTGGCGGCCCATCTGGCGCGCCTGTGGCCCGAGTTGCAGGTCGTGGCTCGCGCGCGCAACGGCCGCGAGGCGGTGGAGCTGTTCGAGGACCACGCACCCGAGGTGGTATTTCTAGACGTCCACATGCCGGGCCTGTCGGGCATCGACGCGGCGCGCTGCATGGTCCAGCGCGCGCAGATCGTTTTCGTCACCGCCTACGAGCAGTACGCGGTCAAGGCGTTTGAGCAGGGCGCGATCGACTACCTGGTCAAACCCTTCGAGGAGGCGCGCCTGGCCGAAACCGTCCAGCGCCTCAGGCAGCGCCTGCTACCCCCTCTTGCGACGGGCGAACCCACGAGTTCGGTCCAAGCGGCCCTCGACCGTTTGGCCGGCGAATTGCGCAGCCGCGGCGGTCCGGGTGCTGAAGGGCGGCGCTGGCTGCAATGGATCAAGGCCTCGGTGGGCAGCTCGCTGCGCCTGATTCCGGTCGAGCAGGTCGTGTTCCTGCGCTCGGACGAGAAGTACACCCTGGTGGCCTGGGACGGCGGCGAGGCACTGATCCGTAAGACGATTCGCGAACTGGCCGACGAGCTCGATCCCGAGCGCTTCGCACAGATCCACCGCTCGGTGATCGTCAACCTGGCGCGCATTGCGCAGGTGTCGCGCGGCGTGAACGAGACCGCCGACGTGCACTTGACCGGCCGCAGCGAAGTGCTGCCGGTCAGTCGCAGCTACCTGCACCTGTTTCGCCAGATGTAGCGCTGCCGCCGCGCTGGCAAAAAAAACGGGCTGCCGAAGCAGCCCGAATGGAGGACGATCCCGCTGATCGGGTTGTGCCCACGGGATCGAGGAGGGTCGGTCATCGATCACGCCGGGCCGCCGTGTTCAGGAGCGGCACCGGCAGTTTCACTGTGCCGCAGGTGCCGGGATGCCGCACCCGCCGTGCGACGAACGGGGCTCCGCGCGGCACGAACCGCCTAGGGAGCCGACCGATGGTGGCCCACAAGGCAAAACGCCCGGGCAGTGCCCGGGCGTCGCCTCCGCAACCGTCACCGGCGTCAGCTGGGCGAGGCGGGCGAAGGGCTCGTGGCGACCACGGTCGCGGCAGTCGCCTGCGACATCTGCGGACCACCGGCGTGCTGCCCGAGAGCCAGCGTGTCGATGCCGGCGCACAGCGACCAGGTGACGATGGTCGCGAGGGCGAAGGACGTGATGCGGGTGCTGAGGCGGTCGGTCATGGTGGGCTCCTGGGGTGCGGTCAAAGACGGTGTCGATGAATGCACTCTAGGAGTCCGCGTGCGGTCGATCCAGCGCGATGGGACGAACCGCAGCGCTGCGCCGACGAAGCGCCGATGCAGGCGATGAACGGCTGGTCTACAGCGCGTCGGTGCGCTGCATCAGCCAGGCCAGGGCCGCGCCTTGCACCCGCGGCGCGAGGCGGTCGCGCACCGTTGCGTGGTAAGCATTCAGCCATGCCACCTCGTCGGCACGCAGCAGCGACAAATCGATGCAACGCGTGTCGATCGGGCACAGCGTGAGCGTCTCGAAGTCGAGGAATTCGCCGAACTCGGTGGTCGGACCGGCGACGTTCAGCACCAGGTTCTCGATCCGCACGCCCCACTGGCCCGGGCGATACAGGCCGGGCTCGATCGAGGTGATCATTCCCGGCTCCATCGCCATCGTCGCCTCAGGGATCGCCTTGCTGATGCTCTGCGGCCCCTCATGCACGTTCAGGAAGTAGCCCACGCCGTGTCCGGTGCCGTGGCCGAATTCCAGGCCCTCGGCCCACAGTGGCGCGCGCGCGATCGTGTCGAGCATCGGGCTCAGCGTGCCGCGTGGGAAGCGAGCGCGCGACAGCGCGATCGTGCCCTTCAGCACCAGGGTGTAGTCGCGCCTCATCGCGGGGCTGACGGTCCCAATTGGCCAGACCCGCGTGATGTCGGTGGTGCCGCCGAGGTACTGGCCGCCGGAGTCGATCAGCAGCAGGCCGTCGCCCTCGATCGCCGCGAACGAGGCCGGCGTGGCGCGGTAGTGCGGCATCGCGCCGTTCGCATTGAAGCCGGCGATGACCGGGAAGGACAGGCCGACGAAGTTCGCACGCTTGGCGCGTTCGGCACTCAGCTTCTCGTCGATCGTCAGCTCGCTCAGGCGCTCGCCGCGCGCCAGCGCAGCCTCGAACCAGGCATAGAAGTGACACATCGCCGCGCCGTCTTCGGCCATCGCGTCGCGGATGAACCCGGCTTCGGCGGCGGTCTTGCGGCTCTTGGCCAGCGTGCTCGGGTTGATCGCTTCGACGACTTTGACGCCGGCCGCCACCTGCTCGCGGAAAGCGAGCGTGATGCGACGCGGATCGACCAGCAGCGTGCTGTCAGCCGGCAACGCGGCGAGAGCCGGCGCCGCGTCCGTGTAGTCGGCCAGGTTGATGCCGTCGGCAGCGAGGTCGGTGGCCAGCGCGGCGTCGATCTTGCCGGCGGACACGAACAGGGTCGCGCGCGCCGTATCGATCAGCAAATGAGCCAGGAAGACCGGGTTGTAGTCGACATCGGAGCCGCGCAGGTTGGTGATCCAGGCCACGTCGTCGACCGTCGAGACGAAGTGGTGCGTCGCGCCATGGCCGGCCATCGATTCGCGCAGCACTGCGAGCTTGGCCGCCCGGTCGGTACTGGCCTGC
>DATDES010000192.1:0-19396 GCA_036522975.1 Burkholderiaceae bacterium
CGCACCACAGCGCACGCGTCGCGCCTTCGGCCAGTGGGTGGCGCGGCGCGCGCCGTCCGTCGAGTGCGATGGTTTGCCAAAGGTGCGCAGCGGCGCGGTGGGCGGAACGCGCCGTCAACGTCAGTATCAGGAGCGCAGCACCGAGCAGCAGCGCCGCGGCAGCGGCTTCGGCCTGGCGGACGGGGTCGCCATCGAGCAGGCCTTGCCAGGCAATGACCGCCAAGGTCGGCGGTGACGATGGACCGGCGATCAGCGCCAGATCGACCACGGTCAGTGCGTACGCCAGCACCGCCAGCAACGGCCAGCCCAGGCGCGGCAACAGCAGCGGCCACAGTGCCCGCCACCATAGCGCGGTGCGCGAATAGCCCAGGGTGGCAGCGCTGGCCTGCCAGCCGCGGACCTGGGCGGTGACGTCGGGGCGGTTCAGCAGCGCGACGGCATGCCAGAGCAGGAAGGGCAGCTCCTTGCCGATCAGCACGACCGTCAGGCCCAGGCCGAGCGGGTCGTTCACGGTCGGCCAGTCGGGCGGCGCCGTCCAACCCGCGAGCGGTGCGAGCAAGCGGGCAGCCAGACCGGCTGGCGCCAGCAGCAGCGCCAGGCCGATGGCGAACGCGGCGTGGGGCATGGCCAGCATCGGCGCCAGCGCACGTGACAGGCGCTGCCACAGAGGCGTGCCATGCAGGTGGGTAACGAGGGCCAGGCTGGCGACCAATGCAGTCACCGTAGCGACGCACGCCGTGCTGACCGACAAGCCCAGCGCGCGCGGCAGTTGCGGATCGGCGAGCAGCGCGCACCAGGCATCGGAACTGGCGCCCTGCCACAGCGCCAGGGCCAGCGCGAGGGTCAGCGGCAGCGCGAACAGGGCCAGCGGGGCGGCGAGCGCCGCGCGCTCAGCGGACGTCAAGCACCCGCCTCATCGGCGTTCTTCGCGCGCAGCGGGCTCAAGCTTGGCCGTAGCGGCGGGTCCATTCGCGTTCGATCGGGTCGACCCAGGACGCGTGCGGCTCGGGCAAGGTCGGCGCCGGGCGGGTGACCTGGCCGGGCGCGGTGGCGCCAGTGAACAGGGCGCGGTCGGCAGCGCTCAGCTTGTCCAGCGCCAGCACCATCGGGTCGCCCCAGTGGCGGATGTCGGCCTTGCGTGCCTGGGCCAGCGGCGAGAGCAGGAAGTTGGCCGCGACTTGTGCTGCAGGCTTAGCCCGGGCATTGAAGGGCATCGCCAAAAAGTGCGTGTTCCCGATCGTGCCCCGAGTGTGCTGATAGCTCACCACGCTGGCCGGCAGGGTCTGCGCCGCGATCTCATTGGCGGCCTCGTTCGGGTTGAAGGTCAGCGAGATCGAGAGCTCGCCGTCGGCCAGCATCTGGCGCATCACCGTGCTGCTGGCCGGGAACTGACGTCCCTGCTTCCACAGATGAGGGTGCAGGGCATCGAGCGCGGACCACAGTGGGGCTGTGGTGGCGAAGATCGCCGCATTGAAAGGGGCGTCGAGCGCCTTGCGGCTGGAGCCCGATTCGAGAAGCAGCTGCTTCAGGAAGGTCAGGCCATGAAACTGCGGCGGCTTCGGGTAGCTGAAGCGGCCCGGGTTCTGTTTTGCCCACGCCAGCAGTTCAGCCATGCTCGATGGCCGCACCGGCACGCGCGCGCTGTCGGCATAGAAGGTCAACTGGGCCATGCCCCAGGGCGCTTCCAGGCCGTCGACTGGTTCCGAGAAGTCAGTCCGCGTCGTCGGTTTGCCCTCGGTGTCGACCAGGGCGTAGTTCGGCAAGCTTTCGCTCCAGGGCCCGAACAGCAGGCCCTCGCGCTTCATCGCGAGGAAGTTCTCGCCGTTGATCCAGACCAGATCGGTCGAGCCGTCGGCCATCCGCCCGGCGGCCTTTTCGGCCCGCACGCGCCTGACCACTTCGGCCGTATCGCCGACCTTGATGTGTTCGAGCTTGATGGCATGACGCCGGGCCAGCTCGCTGGCCGCCCATTGCAGGTAGGCGTTGATGCGCTCGCTGCCGCCCCAGGCGTTGAAGCGCAGGGTCTGGCCCCGCGCGGCCGCTTCGACTTGGGGCCAGTCGGCGCTGGCGCCCTGGGCGCGAGCCAGCAGCGGCCCGGCCAGCGCGCAGCCGGCCCACAAGACATCACGGCGGCGTAGCTCCAGGCTCATGCAGTTCCAGTGGGCACTTCAGGCGGTCCGAGTGTAGCCAGCGCGCGGCGCGCGCTGCTGCAGCCACGCCTGGGCGAAGCGATCGAGCGCCCAGCGGCCCGGCCCCCACAACACCAGCCCGATCAGCAGGCAGCCCCACAGGATGTGCTGCTGCAGCGCGGCCGGCGCGATCTCGGGCAGGCTGATCACCGCGACCGCATTGACCACCGACAAACCGAGTGCGGCGAAGCGTCCGGCCAGGCCGAGCGCCAGCAGCACCGGCAACGCCAGCTCGCCCGCGGTGCCTAACAGCGCCGCCCATTCGGGCGACAGCAGCGGCACCTGGTACTCGTGGGTGAACAGCTCCACCGTCGTGTCCCAGTTGCGCAGCTTGGTCAGGCCGGACTGGAAGAACACTTGCGCGACGTACAAGCGCGCCGCCAGTTGGGCCAGGGGTTGAGCGCCTTCGAGCGCGGCAATGGCGCGTTGCGCCAGGGCGATCAGCTTGTGCAGGTTCATCGGGGCGTCACCGTGGTGAGGGTTTGAACATCGACCAGGCATCGCTGGCGCAGCGCCTGGACGAGCCATCGATCGAAGGCGAAACGGTCGCCGGCCGCGTCGAGCGCTGCGGCCAGGCAGGCGCGGGACAGCAGGGCTGCGCTGAAGCGGGCGCTGCTGCAGTCGATCGAGTCGACTTCGACCGCGAAGCCGTTGCGGCGGACCCAGGCATGCTCGCCGACACCGGCGGCGAAAGCGGCCCGCACGGCGCTGAAACGGTCGTCGTCCTGCCGCTGGTGGGCGTGCCAGATGGCCGCCACCGGCCACTGGCTGCTCAGCAATGCGCAGCCCGGCCGCAGCGCGAGGCGCAGGCCCTCGGGTGGGCTTTGCCCCAGGGCGTCGAGTGCCGGGCCATCTGCCGGACCATCGGCCGCGCGCGATGCCTGATGCACCAGCCAGTCGAGACGGGCGCTGTCGGCCAGGTAGGGTTCGCTGGCGAGCGAACCGCTGGCGGCGATGAACGCGGGCAGTTCGATGCCCCATTCGCCGAGGTCGCCACGTGTGGGCGGGTGTTTCTGCCAGAAGGCGCGCGCCAGGCCGGCGAACCCGTCGCCGACCAGGGCGGCCACGGTCGGGAAGGCGCTGGCCAATGCGCGCTCGGCGATCGCGCCGGCGTTGGCGCGGTAGGCCGCGAGGCCTCGCGCGACGGTACCCTCACGGGGCTCGCACAGCCAGGCGTGCAGCGCATCGTTCGGCGCGTCGCGCCACAGCGCACGCAACAGCAGTTGCTGGCGCTGGGCTTCGCGTTGCATTTCGGGGCTCATGCACGCGCCGCTTCGAACACGACCGCCGCCACGCGGTCGGCCTCGCGGGCCTCGCCGAGCAGGACGTCGAAGGCCGGCAGTGCGGTGTCCCACTCGACCAGGGTCGGCACGGCGCCATGGCGATCGATTGCATGGGCGTAGACCCGCCACACCGAAGCGTGGACGCGGCTGCCATGGTCGTCGATGACCAGCGCGCCGCTGCTGTCGTAGCCGGCGAGATGGATTTCGCCGACATGCCGCGTGTCGATCGCGTCGACGAAGGCGCGAGCAGGCAGCGCCGGGTCGCCCGCGCCGTCGTTGAGGGCGTTGACGACCAGGTTGTTGACGTCGAGCAGCAGCCAGCAGCCGGTTCGCGCCGCCAGTTCGTTGAAGAACTGGGCCGGCGCCAGCGCATCGTCGGCCCAGCCCAGGTAGGCCGACAGGTTCTCGACCCCGATCGGACGCCCCAGGCGCTCCTGCACCTGTTGCACGTTGGCCGCCATCAATTCGAGGCTGGCGCGCGTGAAAGCGATCGGCAGCAAGTCGCTGCCATGCACCGGCGCGGCGCCGGGCTGGCGCGGCGCGCGAGCGAAGGACGCGTGATCGGAGATGCGCACCGGTTCAACCCGCTGCACCAGGGTGGCCAGACGCTCGAGGTGCCACCCATCGAGGCCGGCGGCCGAGCCGAGCGCCAACCCGACGCCGTGCAGGCTGAGTTCGTAGTGCGCGCGCGCCTGCATCAGCAGGGCCAGCGGGGCGCCGCCGTCGGCGAAGAAGTTCTCCGAGTGCACCTCGATGAAAGGCAGCGGGGGCCGCCCCTCGAGCAGCGCCCGCTCGTGCGCATGGCGCCAGCCGATGCCAGTGATCATGGCTTCACCCACACTGGGCTCCACATGGGCGCACAGGCTCGATCCTTCGACTACTTCTTGACCTTCATCTTGGCTTCGTCGACCGAGAGGCCTTTCATGTCTTTGCAGGTGCCCTTGGCGACGTACTTCCAGTCGCCGGGGTCGTTCTCGGCCTTGCTCTGGCCGGCGCAGGAGTGCGTGCCGGCGAGGTTGGCGCAATCGTTCTGACCGGCTTTGGCGATGCCGTAGCACTTTTCGTGGCTCATGCCCGGATCCTTCGCGGGGGCGGCCGAGACTTGCGCCGTGAGTCCCAGGGCGAATACCGAAGCGAGGGCGGATGAGATGACGAGACGGTGGTTCATGGAATTCACTCCTTGGTTGAAGGGATGCTGGCCACTACCGGCAGCGAGACTTCAGTCGGCCCACCGGCCCCCAACTTACACTGCCTGCCGCCCAATGACCGACTTTGCTCGCGCCGTCGAAGCCCTGCGCCCGCAGTTGCTGCGCTTCGCCCGCGCGCAACTGCGCAACGACGCCTGGTCCGAGGACGCGGTCGGCGATACCGTGCTCGCCGCCCTGGCCAAGCCGCAGGCCTTTGCCGGCCAGTCGCAACTCAAGACCTGGCTGGTCGGGATCCTCAAGCACAAGCTGATCGACCAGATCCGGCGCCACGGCCGCGAGGTGTCGACGACCACCGACGACGACGAAGAGGATCTCGATGGCCTCCTCTTCAACGCCAGTGGCCACTGGCGCACGGCGCCGGCCGAGTGGGGCGATCCCGAGGCCGCTCTGGGCCGGCGCGAATTCTTCGAGGTGCTCGAGCTCTGCGTCGAGAACCTGCCCGGCGTGCAGGGCCGTGTTTTCATGATGCGCGAGTGGCTCGAACTCGATTCGGCCGAGATCTGCAAGGAATTGGGAATCACCGCGACCAACCTCTGGGTGCTGCTGCACCGAGCCCGTTTGCGCTTGCAGGCCTGCCTGCAGGAGCGCTGGTTTGGCAGGGCCGCCATTCAAGCCTCTGCCTGACCCCCATGTTCAAGACCCTGTTTCGCAACTGCCGTGAAGTGACTGCGCTGGCGCTCGCCGGCGAAGACCGACGTCTGGACTTCGTCGAGCGCCTCGCGCTGCGCCTGCACCTGCAGATTTGCGCCGCCTGTCCGAAGTTCAGCCGCCAGGTGGCTCTGATGCGGCAGGCGCTGCCGCGCTGGCGCGCGTATCGAGACGGTGGCGAGTGAGGCCGGGCCGGTCGGCTAAGGCTTTACGGGTCCCCAACCGCCGCCGCCCGGCGTTTCGATGATGAACTGGTCGCCGGGCTGCAGTTCGGCCGATCCGATGTGGTCGAGCAACTCGATGCGACCGTTGGCACGCTCGATGCGATTGATACCGAGCGCACCCGCCCGGCCACCCGCGCCGCCGAAGGCCGGCACACGGCGACCGTTGGAGAGGATCGAGGCCGTCATCGACTCGAGGAAGCGCACGCGCCGCACGCCACCGTCGCCTCCCTTCCATTGCCCGGCGCCGCCCGATCCCTGGCGGATCGCGTAGCTCTCCAGCCGCACCGGGAAGCGGAACTCGAGCACCTCGGGGTCGGTCAGGCGCGAGTTGGTCATGTGCGTCTGCACGACGCTGGTGCCGTCGAAGCCGGGACCGGCACCCGAGCCTCCAGAGATGGTTTCGTAGTACTGGTGCTCCGCGTTGCCGAAGGTGAAGTTGTTCATCGTGCACTGGCCGGCGGCCATCACGCCCAGGGCCCCGTAGAGGGCATTGGTGACGCAGGTGCTGGTCTCGACGTTGCCGGCGACGACGGCAGCCGGCGGGCGCGGGTTCAGCATGCAGCCCTCGGGCACGATCACCTGCAGTGGCTTCAGGCAGCCGGCATTCAGCGGGATGTCGTCGTCGACCAGGGTGCGGAAGACGTAGAGCACCGCGGCCGTCGTCACCGCCTTAGGGGCGTTGAAGTTGTTCGGCAGTTGCGCGCTGGTCCCCGTGAAGTCGATTGTTGCTTCACGTCGTGCCGGGTGGACCGTGACCTTGACCGCAATTTGCGCGCCGTTGTCCAGCGCCAGCGTGAAGGCGCCGTCCTTCAGCGCGCCGATCACGCGCCGCACGGACTCCTCGGCGTTGTCCTGCACATGCGTCATGTAGGCGGCGACGGTGGCGCGGCCGAACTGGGCCACCATCGCGTGCAGTTCCTGCACGCCCTTCTCGTTGGCGGCGATCTGCGCGCGCAGGTCGGCGATGGTCTGGTCGGGGTTGCGTGCGGGGTAGCCGCCGCTGGCCAGTTGCGCGCGCAGTTGGGCCTCGAGAAGGACGCCATCGCGCACGAGCAGGAAGTTGTCGAACAGCACGCCTTCCTCGTCGATGGTCTTGCTGAACGGCGGCATCGAGCCTGGCGTGCTGCCACCGATGTCGGCGTGGTGACCGCGCGAGGCGACATAGAAACTCGGCTTGCCAGGGTCGAGGTACACCGGTGTCACGACGGTCACGTCGGGCAGGTGGGTGCCGCCGTGGTACGGGTCGTTCAGCACGTAGACGTCGCCCGGGCGCATTGCCGGGTTGCTCTCGATCACGGTCTTGATCGACTCGCTCATCGAGCCCAGGTGCACCGGCATGTGCGGCGCGTTGGCGATCAGCTGGCCGTCGGTGTCGAACAGAGCGCAGGAGAAGTCCAGGCGCTCCTTGATGTTGACCGAGTGGGCGGTGTTCTGCAGGCGCAGGCCCATCTGCTCGGCGATGTTCATGAACAGGTTGTTGAAGACCTCGAGCATCACCGGATCGGCATTGGTGCCGATCGCATGCTGGGTCGGACGCGGTGTCATGCGCGTGAGTTCGATCGGGCCGGCGCGCATCAGGCGGGCCCGCCAGCCGGGCTCGACGACCGTCGTCGCGTTCTTCTCGGCGACGATGGCCGGGCCGTCGATCAGGGCGCCGGCCCGCAGCGATTCGCGCAGATAGAGGCCCGCGTCAAGCCAGTGCCCGCTGTGCATGCGAACGCCGGCGTCGGGAACGGGTGCGAAGGGGGCGGGCTCGTCTGCCCTGTCCGCATCGAGGAAGCGCTCGCCTGCGCCGACGGCCTCGACTGACACCGCCTCGATCACCAGCCCGCGATGAGGCATCAGGAAGGCGAAGCGCTGGCGGTAGCCGGCCTCGAAGGCCTGGCGGATCGCCGCTTCGCCGCCCCAGGGCAGGACCAGCGCGGTGTCGGTGCCGGCATAGCGCAGATGCAGGTTGCGCCGCACCTCGATCGCCGCTGCCGCGACGCCCTGGCTCGCGACTTCGTTGCGCGCGGCGTCGCCCAGTTGCGTGAGGCGCGCTTCGGCGGCCGCCAGGCCGGCCGCGTCGAGCGGCCTTTCGAGCGAGGCTTCGCGCATCGCGATCTGGTCCGCCAGGCCCATGCCGTAGGCCGACAGCACGCCTGCCAAGGGGTGCACGAAGATGCGCCCCATGCCAAGCGCGTCGGCCACACCGCAGGCATGCTGGCCCCCCGCGCCGCCGAAGCATTGCAGGGTGTACTGGGTGACGTCGTAGCCGCGCGCGACCGAGATGCGCTTGATCGCGTTGGTCATGTTCTGGATCGCGATCTGCAGGAACCCCTCCGCCAGCGATTCGGCCGTGATTTCACGGCCGCGTCGTTGGCCCTCCTGATGCGCCAGCGATTCGGCTGTCGGGTCGCGGCGCGTGGCGACCCGAACGCGCTCGGCCAGGGCCTCGAACTTCGTCGTCACGCCGTCACGGTCGAGCGCCTCGTCGGCTTTCGGACCGAAGACCCTCGGAAAGTAGGCCGGCTGGATCTTGCCCAGCAGCACGTTCGCGTCGGTCGTGGTCAGCGGCCCGCCGCGACGGTAGCTCGCGGGGCCGGGGTTGGCGCCGGCGCTCTCCGGGCCGACGCGCAGGCGCGCTCCGTCGAACTGCAACAGCGAGCCGCCGCCAGCGGCGACGGTGTGGATGCTCATCATCGGCGCGCGCATGCGCACACCGGCGACCTGGGTCTCGAACGCGCGCTCGAATTCACCGGCGTAGTGCGACACGTCGGTGCTGGTGCCGCCCATGTCGAAGCCGATGACCTTGTCGTGGCCGGCCGCAACCGCCGTGCGGACCATGCCGACAATGCCGCCGGCCGGGCCGGAAAGGATCGCGTCCTTGCCCTGGAAGCGGTGCGCTTCGGTCAGGCCGCCGCTGGACTGCATGAAGTACAGGCGCACGCCGGGCATCTGGCCCGCGACCTGGTCGACGTAGCGGCGCAGGATCGGCGACAGGTAGGCGTCGACGACCGTGGTGTCGCCCCGCGCCACCAGTTTCATCAATGGGCTGACCTCGTGCGACGCACTGACCTGGGTGAAGCCGATCGAGCGTGCCACCTTCGCGGCGGCGGCTTCGTGCGCAGTGAAGCGGTAGCCGTGCAGGAAGACGACGGCGCAGGCGCGGATGCCGGCGTCGAAGGCGACCTGCAACTCGGATCGAAGGGCCGCCTCGTCCAGTGCCTGCAGAAGCTCGCCGTGCGCGCCGATTCGCTCCTGGGCCTCGACGACGCTTTCGTAGAGCAACTCGGGTAGCACGATGCGGCGCTCAAACAGCTTCGGCCGTGCCTGGTAGGCGATGCGCAACGCGTCGCGAAAGCCGCGCGTCGTGACGAGCAGGGTGCGATCGCCCTTGCGTTCGAGCAACGCATTGGTGGCCACCGTGGTGCCCATCTTCACGCACTCGACCTCGTCGGCCGTGATCGGCGCGCCGGCGGGCAGTCCAAGCAGGCGCCGGATCCCTTCGACTGCCGCGTCGCGGTATTGCTCTGGGTTTTCGGACAGCAGCTTCAGGGTGTGCAGCGTGGCGTCCGGGGCTCGCCCGACGATGTCCGTGAAGGTGCCGCCACGGTCGACCCAGAACTGCCAGCGTCTCATGGCTGCATCTCCTTCAAAGCGAACTCGCCGCGCGCGCAGCCTGGTCGTACATGCCGCTCATCGTGCGCAGCAGGCGCGCCAGTTCACCGATCGGCGCGTTGAGTTCGGTGTCCAGACTTTCGACGAGGCATTGCTCGCGCACCCGGCGGTAGGCCATCACCGCGGCTTCGCCGGCGGGGGTGGGCCTGTACAGCACTTCCTTGCCGACCTTTTCGGTCGCGACCAGCTTCGCGGCCACGAGCTTCTTCAGCGAGTAGGCGACGACATGGGTGTCCTCGTAGTTCAGGACGAAGCAGATGTCGGCCAGCTTCTTGTTGCGCGCGCGGTGGTTGACGTGGTGCAGCAGCAGCACGTCGGTGATCGTCAAGTCACCGACGCCCGCCGCGGCCATGCAGCGTACCGCCCAGCGAGAAAAGGCGTTCCAGGCCACGATCAGGCCGAACTCGAACTCGCTCAGTTCGGCGCTGCGCGGCGAGACCAGGTGCGACGACGAGACGATGCCAGCGGTGGTCTTGCGCGGGCGCGCTGGGGGCGGGGCCTTGCGGGGCATCGGGCTTACCCTTGATCATCAAGAAGACGTTGGAAAAACGTTGACGTTTTATATGAAAAATTCATAGACTGCAAGCGATAGCGACCCTCTAGTACTCTTTCGCCATCCCATTCTGGAGTCCTTGCATGTCATTGCTTCGATCCTTCGCCTTCGCCGTGCTCGCTGCCGTCAGCCTGGGCGCCGCTGCCCAGACCAAGTGGGACCTGGCCGCCGCCTACCCCGCGACCAATTTCCACAGCGAGAACCTGGCCACCTTCGCGGCCGACGTCGACAAGGCCACGGCCGGCAAGCTGAAGATCACGGTGCACGCCAATGCCTCGCTGTTCAAGGCGCCGGAAATCAAGCGCGCGGTGCAGGGCGGTCAGGCCCAGGCCGGCGAGATCCTGCTCGTGAACTACCAGAACGAGTGGCAGATCTTCGGCGCCGACGGTCTGCCTTTCCTGGCTGACAGCTACGACGAGGCGATGAAGCTGTACCAGGCCCAGCGCCCGCTGCTCGAGAAGAAGCTCGGCGAACAGGGGATGATGGTGCTGTACGCGGTGGCCTGGCCGCCGCAGGGGATTTACTCGAAGAAGCCGATCGCTTCGGCGGCCGACCTGCGCGGCTCGAAGTGGCGCGCCTACAGCCCGGCCACCGCGCGCATCGCCGAACTGGTCAACGCGCAGCCGGTCACTGTGCAGGCCGCCGAGCTGTCGCAGGCGATGGCCACCGGCGTCGTCGAGAGCTACATGAGCAGCGGCTCGACCGGCGTCGACACCAAGACCTATGAACACCTGAAGTACTGGTACGACACCCAGGCCTGGCTGCCCAAGAATGCGGTGATCGTCAACAAGGCGGCCTTCGATGCCCTTGACGGGCCGACCAAGACTGCCTTGCAGAAGGCTGCCGCCGACGCCGAGGCCCGGGGCTGGGCAGCGAGCAAGCGCGTCAACACCGAAAGCCTCGAAAAGCTCAAGGCCGGTGGCCTGCAAGTCGTCGCGCCGAGCGCGCAGCTGAAAGCCGACCTGAAGAAGGTCGGTGACACGATGCTGACCGAATGGCTCGACAAGGCCGGCCCCGACGGCAAGGCCCTGGTCGACGCCTACCGCAAGTAGGTCTCGATCGGCGGCTGCTGCGGCGTCAGTTCCTCCACCATGCGCCGCACGCTCGACCACCTGTATGCCGCCGGCGGTGCACTGGCCGCGCTGTGCGTGCTGGCGATCTTCGTGCTGATGATCGGTGCCTCGGTCGGGCGCACGATGCTGTGGCGCGTCGGCTGGGTCAACGATGTCGTGTCGTGGCTGTGTGCAGCGGCGGCCTTCCTTGGCATGGCCTACAGCTTCCGCAATGGTGACTTCGTTCGCGTGACGCTGCTGCTTGAGGCCTTGAGACCGGCGATGCGGCGGCGTTTCGAGGTTGCCTCCTTGCTGATCGCCGCGGCTGCGATCGGCTACCTCGGGTTCTGGGCCGCGCGTTTCACCTGGGAGAGCTGGCAGTTCAACGACATCGCCGGCAACATGGTCGCGATCCCGATCTGGATCCCGCAGATGAGCTTCGTCGTCGGCGCCACGATCTTCGTGATCGCAGTGCTCGACGAATGCGTCTGCGTGCTGCGCGGCGGCCGGCCGAGTTACGTCACCCGTGTCGAGGACCGCCATGCGCGTGGTGACTTCTCCGAGGATCTCTGACGTGGTGGCCGCGCTGCCGGTTGGGCGGCCGACACCATGAGCCTGATCGAGGTCGGCGGCTTGCTGCTCTTCATCCTGCTGCTGCTGCTGAGCGGTGGCGTTTGGATCGCGATGGCGCTGGCCATCGTCGGTTGGGTCGGGCAGGCCGCTTTCGTGACGACGCAGCCCGGCAAGAATCTGTTCTCGGCTTTCTGGGAGACGACGGCGAGCTGGGAACTGGCGGCGCTGCCGCTGTTCATCTGGATGGGCGAAGTCCTGTTCCGCACCCGGCTGTCGGAGCAGATGTTCGACGGCCTCGCGCCCTGGTTGTCGAAGGTCCCCGGGCGCCTGATGCACACCACGATCCTGGGTTGCGGCATCTTCGGCTCGGTTTCGGGCTCGTCGGCCGCGACCTGCGCGACGATCGCCAAGGTGGCCCTGCCCGAACTCGGGCGGCGCGGCTACGACCGCAAGCTCGCGCTGGGTGCGCTGGCAGCGGCCGGCGGTCTCGGCATCCTGATTCCGCCGTCGATAACGATGGTGGTCTATGCGGTCGCCGCCGATGCGAGCGTGATTCGCCTCTTCCTCGCCGGCTTCCTGCCCGGCTTCCTGCTGATGGGCCTGTTCTCGGGCTACATCGCCTGGTGGAGCTGGCGCCACCCCGACAAGGTGCCTGCGCCCGAACCGCCGACCACGTTGGCCGAAAAACTGCGCCGCTCGGGCAGTCTGATTCCCTGCGGGTTGCTGATCGTTTTCATCGTCTGGATCCTGGTCGCGGGCATCGCCACCGCCACCGAATGCGCGGCCTACGGCGTGCTCGGCTCCCTGGTGATCGCCGCGGCCGGACGCAGCCTGACCCGGTCCAACTTCTGGCAGGGCCTGGTCAGCGCCACGCGGGTCAGCTGCATGATCATGTTCATCCTCGCCGGTGCCGCCTTCCTCACCAAGACGATGGCCTTCACCGGCATCCCGCGCGCCCTGGCTGAGGCGGTGACTGCGGCGCAGCTCTCGCCCTATTCGCTGATCGCCGTGCTGGTGGTGGTCTACCTGGTCCTGGGCACGGCCCTGGACGGGATCTCGATGATCGTCCTGACCTCGGCCGTGGTGTTGCCGATGGTGCAGAAGGCCGGCTTCGACCTGGTCTGGTTCGGCATCTTCATCATCCTGCTGATCGAGATCGCCGAGGTCACGCCGCCGGTCGGCTTCAACCTCTTTGTGCTGCAGAACATGACCGGCATCGACAGCAACCGCATCGCCCATGCGGCGATTCCGTTCTTCCTGTGCATGCTGGTAGCGGTGGTGCTGATCACCGTCTTTCCGTCGATCGTGACCTCGTTGCCCGACGGCGTGATGGGGGTTGCGCGCTGAAGGCGAGAGTCGCTGCTGCCAGCTCTCTTAAACGTTAATTGACTCCCAGCATAGGTTGGCATTTGCCGTGCCAGCTCGCGTGGGGCTGTCAAGCTGGATTGGGGGGTGCAATCGACAAGCTCATTGCGCGCTCATTCCGTCTTATCGGACGCGCTCGTGCCGGGCTTGAGCGCCGGCGTCCGGTTCAGGCCGCGCGGGAGGCGTGAATCGCCAACAATCGCCGCAGTTCGGCCAGGCCGACCGGCTTGGTCAGGAACTCGTCCATCCCGGCGTCCAGGCAACGCTGGCGGGTTTCGGCGAAAGCATCGGCGGTCAAAGCGACGATCGGGACCGTGGCCGCCGGCCCGCCAAGGGCGCGAATCGTACGCGTGGCGCCGATGCCGTCCAGTTCAGGCATGTGCAGGTCCATCAATACCAGGTCGAAGGGCTGGGCGCCGATGGCCTCGACTGCCTGCAAGCCGTTCTCCGCGAAGGTGACGAGGTGGCCATCGATCTCGATCATCGCCGCCAATACTTCACGATTGACTGGGTTGTCTTCGGCCGCCAGCACGCGCAGCGGCCGGACCGGCGCCAGGTCGGGCGCGGGCATGGACGGCGACACTGGCGCGGCGTCGGCGGCGCGCAGCGGCAGGTGCATCTCGAAGCGGCTGCCCTGGCCGGGCGCGCTCTGCACCGTGAGGTCACCGCCCATCAGGCGTGCCAAGTGGCGCGAGATCTCCAGGCCCAGGCCGGTGCCGCCGTGGCGTCGCGAGCGTGAAACGTCGCCCTGGGCGAAACGCGTGAACAGGCGCGGCAAGGTCGCAGCGTCGATGCCGATGCCGGTGTCGATGACCGCGAATACGATCTCGCCACCGCTGTCACGCACGTCGAGGGTGATCCCGCCACGGTCGGTGAACTTGATCGCATTGCTGAGCAGGTTGTAGAGCACCTGGCGCACGCGGGTGTCGTCCAGCATCACATGCTCGGGCATCGTGGTCCCGACACTGACCTGCAACACCAGACCCCTCGCGATGGCCTGGCCCTGCATCAGGCGCTGCACGTCGGCGACCAGGGCGCGCAACCGAACCGCTTCGCTCCCAACGCTGAGCGTTCCGGCCTCGAGCTTGGACATGTCCAGCAGATCGTTCAGGATCGTCAGCAGGTGCTCGGCGGAGTCGTACGCGGTGCGCAGCTGGGCGTGCTGCAAGGCATTGAGCGCCGGCGTATCGAGCAGTTGCAGCATGCCCAGCAGGCCCTGGAACGGGGTGCGGATCTCATGACTCATGTTGGCCAGGAAGGCACTCTTGGCGCGGTTCGCCGTCTCGGCTGCTTGCTGCGCCTGGCGCAGCGCACCCGCCAGGCGCTCGAGCGAGCGGCGGCGTTCGTCGAGCCGGCGCAGCTGACCGAGGGCGAGCAGGGCGAAGCCGAAGGTCGTGATCGACAACAGGGCGGTCAGTGCGATGCTGACGCGGTTGTAATTGACCAACGTGGCATTGCGCAGCGCGACCTGCGCCGAGACGATGTGCGAGGCTTCCAGCGTCAGCATGTGCAGCGGCGCGTCGAGCGTGGCCAGCTCGGCATCGATGGCCTGCAGTGCCGCGTCGTTCAGCGCGTCGGCGGGCGCGGGGCCGAGCACCCGATCGGCCCGGGCGACGAAGGCCCGCGTGCGCGCAGCCGCGTCCTGGAACTCGCTCTGGTTCGGCATCAGGATTGCCGCGCGGGTGCTGGCGAGCAGATCGACGCGGCTGACGAAGATGTCATAGCGCATCTGCAGCGCCTCGCGGCTGCGCAGGCCGTCGCTGCGGGCGACCCACACCGCGGTGCGCAGGCGCAGGTACTCGGCCTGCAGCTCGTGCAGGCTGACCTGCAGGTAGTCGTCCTGGTACTGCGTCGTGCCGTCGAGCAGGCGGTATTGGCGGACCTGGACCCAGGCGGCGGCGGCCAGGGCCAGCGCCAGCAGGGCGATCGTGGCCGCCAGCAGTGCCCGCTGGCGCGGCAGGCCGACGCGCCCCGAGGCGCCCGCGCTGTTCACGCCAACTCGATCGATCGAAGCTGCCAGATGCAGCGGCTGAAATACACCGCGTTGCGCAGCTGCGGCTGCGAATCGAACGGGTACATCACGAACAAGGGGCCCTTCTCGCGCACGCTCATCGGCTTGCGGTCGAGCTGGCGCGCCAGGACGACGTCGTAGCGCTGGGCGTCGTCGAAAGGCATCTCGACCCGGTAGTCGTTCAATGCGACCAGGCGCAGGGCCTTGCTCTTGGCGCCGGCCGCGGCCAGCACGTCGCGCAGCAGTGGCCCGCTGAAGCTGCGCGCGGCGGTGTACCAGGGCGTTTCGGTGTGGATGCTGTGTTGAGGCAGGCGCTCGAGCATGGCCATGTCGAACTCGGCTCGGCGGTCCTGGTTGGCCAGGGAAATCGGACCGCTGATCGTCAGCACCACGGGGCCGGTCGGGGCGTCGAGCGCCGAGGCGCCGATAGCCCATCCAGCCAGCGGGGCTGCGAACACGATCCGGCGTCGCAACAAGTTCATCGATCGCTCGGCAGTCAGGGTGCGCGATTCTAGGGTCGGTATCCGGGACGCCCTGGGGCGCGTGGCAGGCGTGCCACGGGCCCGTCAGACCACCCCTGACGGCAGATGGCGCCTCGGGGCGTGGCGTATGCCGCAGCATTGGCGGCCACGGCCGCGGCGTCGGCAGACCCCTCAAAGTAAGCTTCGACGGATGTCCGAGGCCGCGCCGCCACTGCTGTCTACCGAGGCCCCCGAGGCCCTGGCCGTCGGCACGCGGGTGGCCGAATTCGAGGTCCGGCGGGTGCTCGGCAGCGGCGGCTTCGGCATTGTCTACTTGGCCTGGGACCACGCGCTCGAACGCGAGGTCGCGCTCAAGGAGTACATGCCCGGGACCCTGGCCGGGCGCGGGGCCGGGCTGCAGGTTTCAGTGCGGTCGAACTCGACTGCCGACACCTTTGCGCTCGGCCTGCGCTCGTTCATCAACGAGGGGCGGCTGCTGGCGCGCTTCGACCATCCGTCCCTGGTCAAGGTCTACCGCTTCTGGGAAGACAACGGCACGGCCTACATGGTCATGCCCTACTACCCGGGCCGCACCCTGAGGCAGGCGCGCCAGGGCATGGTCGTGCCCCCCGGCGAGGGCGCCTGCCGGCGCGTGCTCGACGCGCTGCTGTCCGCGCTGGAGGCCCTGCACCGCGAAGGTGTCTACCACCGCGACATCGCACCCGATAACATCCTGCTCGGCGACGATGGCCTGCCGGTGCTGCTCGACTTCGGCGCCGCGCGCCGTGTGCTGAGCGACCGCACGCAGGCGCTGACCTCGATCATGAAGCCGCACTACGCGCCGCTCGAGCAATACGCCGATGCCAGCGCGATGCGCCAGGGACCGTGGACCGACCTGTATGCCCTGGGCGGCACGATGTACTTCATGCTCACCGCCAAGGAGCCGGTGGCGGCCGCCTCGCGCGCGCTGCACGACGACCAGCCCCGCCTGGCCGAACTGCGCCCGCGCGACTGTTCGCAGGGCTTTCTGGCCGCGATCGACTGGATGCTGTGCCTGAAGCCGCCCGAGCGGCCGCAGAGCGTGCACATGCTGCGCGACGTGCTCGAGGGCCGGATCACGCTGCCCGGCCGTGTCGCGGCCGACCGCACTGCGCCCGGCGTCGCGGCGCGCGATGTCGAAGGTGCAGACCACCGCTTGCGCACCGACATCGATCCGAGTGAACTAGCGCGCAGGGACGCCGACGAGCAGGCAACAGCCCTGGCCTCCACCGCCGCCAAGGCTGCGGCGGTCACCGTTGTGCACGCGCCGACAGGCGCGTTCGAGCAGGCACCCACGGCGATGGTGGGGCAACCCGCGGCGGCCCGTCCAACCCGATCGCTCGGCCTGCTGGCGGGGCTGGTCGTGCTCAACCTGCTGGCCTGGTGGTGGTTCACGCGTCCGACGGCCAGTGAACCCGTGCTGCCGCCGGTGCAGGCGGCTTCGGCACCGGCCCCGGCGGCCCCGACGGTCCCGTCGACTGCGCCGCCGGTGACCGCCCGAACCGAGCCGCCCAGTGTCTCGGCTCGGCCGGAGCCGGGGCGCGAGGCCGCCGCGACCGAGACGGTCCTGTCGGTCATGCCCGCGCGCCCGTCGACGACGCGCCCCGCATCCGCTGCCGATGCGGGGCCGGCACGCCCACCTGAACCGGTCGCCGCCGTCACGACGCGGCCGCGCTCGGGCAATGAAGCGCCGGCTGCCGCCGCGGCCGTCGCGGATGGGCCACGCGCCCGTTGCGGCGACCGGAACTTCCTGTCGATGCTGATCTGCGTCAAGCGCGAATGCGAGCAACCCGCGCTGCACGGCCATGCGGAGTGCGTCAAGCTGCGCGAGCAGGAAGAAATGCAACGCGGGCGCACCAGCACCCAGTGAGGGGCCCACGCCCCGGCTCTAGAAGCCCGACCCGGGCTGCTGCAAGAAGGCAATCTCTTCGGGACTCGACACCCTGCCGAGAGCGGCGTTGCGATGGGGAAAGCGGCCGAAGCGCGCCACGACGTCATGGTGGCGCCGGGCCCAATCGAGCAGATCCGCCAGGGTCGGTTCGTCGCGCCCGAGTTGCTCGAACAACTGGAGTGACGTGCGCTGGTGCGCCAGGTCTTCGGCATGCTCGAAGGGCAGGTAGGCGAACAGGCGCTGCACCCCGGTCAACTGATGGTCCAGGCCCGAGGCCACCAGCCAGCGCGCCGTCTGCAAGGCCATCGCATCACCGGCGAAAGCGCGCGCCGTGCCGCGAAAGGCGTTGCGCGTGAACTGGTCGAGCACGATCACGCGGGCCAGCGCCGGCAAGGGCGAGGCGGCCGTTCCAACCCAGTCGTCGATAGCGCCGACCAGGGCTCCCTCGATCAAGGTGCCGAAGCGCTGGGCGATCAGGGCGTCGAAGGCCTCGTCCTTGCGAAACCATTGCGGCCGCTTCTGACCGTAGTCCGGGTCGTCGGGCGGGCCGAACCAGAAGTTCAGAACCTCCTGCGGGGGCGGCAGCATGTTTCTCAGTCGAGCTTGGTGCCCGAGTCCTTGACCACCTTGGCCCAGCGCGGCATCTCCGCGGCCAGGAACTTCGTGAAGTCCTCCGCACCCAGGAAGGCCGGGTCGGCGCCCTGCGTGACCATCCGGCTGCGCAGCTCGGGCGTGTCGAGCGTGGCCTTGAACGCGGCCGAGAGCTTGTCGACCGCGGCCTTCGGCGTGCCGGCCGGTGCCAGCACACCGTAGAAGCCGACCACTTCGAAGTCCTTCAAGCCGGCCTCGATCATGGTCGGCACTTCGGGCAAGGCGGCATTGCGGTCGCGGCTGGTGACGGCCAGTGCGCGCAGCTTGCCGGCCTTGACGTACTGTGCCGCCTGCGGGATCGACTCGGCCATCAGTTGCACTTGGCCAGCCATCAGGTCGGTGAAGGCCGGTGCACTGCCGCGATAGGGAATGTGGACGATGAAGGTGCCGGTGGCCTGCTTGAACATCTCGGGCACGAGGTGACTGATGCCCCCGTTACCGGCCGAGCCGTAGTTCAATCTGCCGGGCGCAGCCTTGGCCAGTGCGACCAATTCGCCGATGTTGCGGGCCTTGACGTCCGGATGCACGACCAGCGCCAGCGGCTGCTGCGCGGTGCGCGCGATCGGCACGAAGTCGCGCAGGGTCTGGTACGGCAGCTTGGTATAGACCGCCGGGTTGATGACCATCGTGCCGGTGTTGGCCATCAGCAGCGTGTGGCCGTCGGGGTCGCTCTTGGCCACGAACTCGGCGCCGACCGTGCCGCCGGCGCCGGCGCGGTAATCGATGATCACCGGCTGGCCGAGCGCCTGACCGAGTCGATCGGCCAGCAGGCGCGCATGCGCGTCGAGCGGCCCGCCGGCCGGGAAGCCGACGATGATCTTTACCGGCTTGCTCGGGAAAGTCTGGGCGCCGCAAGCCAGCGGCAGGGCCAGCGACAGGGCCGCGAAGATGTGTCGAAGCAGGGGCGACATGAGGTTCTCCGGGTGGTTGGCGGGGTCAGCGCGCGAGCAGGTCGAGCGTTTCCGGGTGGCGCTGCATGTAGCGGGCGACGTAGCTGCACGTCGGGCGCACCTGCAGGCCCTGGTCGCGCGCATGGGCCAGCGCCACACCGACCAAGTTCGCCGCAATGCCGCGGCCCTCGAGGGCCGGTGGGACATAGGTGTGGTGCATCGTCATGACTCTGCCGTCGACGCGATAGTCGGCCACGCAGAGCTGGCCTTCGACATGGGTCACGAAGCGCGAACCCGCGCGGTCGTGTTCGATCTGGGGGGTCACCCTGGGAGTGTGCCGCAAGGGGCTGCCGAGGCCGACGTCGGGTCAACCCAGCAAGGCTTGCAACCCCAGTTCGACCGAACGCTGCCCGTCGTTGAACCAGACCAGGCCATCCTGAACGGTGACCTGGATCTGCATCGAGCGCTGGGCCAGCGCGGCCAGCGCGGTGCTCTGCTCTGAGGGCAGCTGCCACACCGCCAGGCGTTCGGTGCGGGTGAGCTTGTTCTTGACGCCGGCCCACCAGATCGGTGTGCTCGCGCTGTAGGAAATGAATGTCGCCAGATCAGCGCGCGCAGCAGCGCGTTGCATGCGGCGTTCGTCGGGCTGGCCGACCTCGATCCAGTGCACCAGTTGCCCCGACAGGTCGAGTTGCCAC
>DATDES010000193.1:0-7292 GCA_036522975.1 Burkholderiaceae bacterium
ACGGCCACCATCGGCCAAGTCGACGGCGAGGTCATGAACCTGATCCGGCGCCTGGCGATGCTCGGCAATATCGCGGTCGATACCCAGATGGATACGGCCCAGAGCGGACGCAGCTCGGCCGTCGGCAACCTGCCCGCGATGCCCAACGTGATCCTGGCCAACCGCGAGGAACTGCGTCGCGCGGCCACCGGATCGCTCGACCATATGGTGATCGACGTCGTCGGCAGCCTGTTCGACCAGATACTGGCCGATCCGAAGGTGCCGCCACAGATGGCGCGCCACATCGCCCGCCTTCAATTGCCGGTGCTGCGCGCGGCGCTCGGCGACGCCACCTTCTTCTCTTCTCGGCGCCACCCGGTTCGGCGCCTGGTCAATCGGATGGCCTCGCTGGCCGTGGCCTTCGACGACTTCACGAGCGACTCCGGCAAGCACTTTCTGGCCCTGGTGCGCGACCTGGTCGACGACATCGTCAGCGGCGACTTCGACCAGATGGCCGTCTACGAACAGACGCTGGACAAGCTCGAGGCCTTTGTCGCCGAGCAGGCCCAGCGCGATGTCGAGGCCCATAGCAAGGCATCGAGCCTGCTCGACCAGAAGGAAACCGACCTGCTGCTGCAGCAGCGTTTCATGCAGCAGCTGCACACGGCGCTGGCGCCGGTGGCGATGGAGGACTTCCTGCGCCAGTTCCTGACCCAGGTCTGGAGCCAGGCCCTGATGAAGGGCAGCGCGGTCCAAGGCGTCGAGTCCGACTTGGCCAAGCGCCTGCGCCTGGCCGGCCGCGACTTGGTGATGAGCGTGCAGCCCAAGGGCTCCCCGGCCGATCGCAAGGCCTTCCTGGTACGTCTGCCGCAACTGATGAAGGACCTGAACGAGGGTATCGCACTGATCGGCTGGCCCGATGCCGCCAAGAAGGACTTCTTCGACAAGCTGATGCCGGCCCACGCGCAATCGCTGAAGGGCGAGTCGCTGCGCACGCTCGACTACAACCTGCTCACCAAGCAGCTCGACGCGATCCTGGCCTCGCCGCTGCCGCGGCCCGAGGACACGGTCCGCAGCAGCAGCGCGATCCCGGTGCTCGAAGACGTGGTCTCCGGCCCGGGCTTCACCCCCGAAGAGGCGGCGCGTATCGGCCTAGTCGAAGAGGCCGCCATCGACTGGAACGGCGAAGTCGACATCGACCTCAGCGCGGAGCAGGAAGGCGATGCCGAGCTCAGCGCGGTCGACATCAACATCGAGGGCCTGCCCGCACCCGAGCCGGTCGAACCCACCAAGGGCGCCTCGCTGGCCGACCACGTTCAGATCGGTTTCTCCTACCGGATGCATTTCGAGGAACAATGGCACAAGGTCCGCCTCTCGCACATCAGCCCGGGGCGCACCTTCTTCGTCTTCACCCGCGGCAACAAACACCAGCACGCGATCTCGATGACCGCACGGATGCTCTATCGCCTGTGTGAAACCGGTCGCCTGCGGGCCTACGAAAACGCCTACCTGATCGAGCGCGCGACCGCGCGTGCGCGCAAGCAGTTGGCCGCGCTGGGTGGTTCGGGCGGGAGCTCGAGTTCGTCGGGCGTACCGCTCAACACGCGGCACTGAAAGCCAAGCCCGAAGCGGCTTCGCCGCTCCCCCTCAAGAGGGTACTGCCATCGGCCCGGCAGAGTCGGCTCCGCGGCGAGCGCTTGGCAGCCCGCGCCGGGCCCACTTGATGGCGGCTATAAGACTCGACGGATCGGCCAGGCCGCGACCGGCAATGTCGAAGGCCGTGCCGTGGTCCGGGCTGGTGCGCACGAAAGGCAGCCCAAGCGTCACGTTGACACCCTGCTCGACGCCGAGGTACTTGACGGGGATCAAGCCGTGGTCGTGGGTCATCGCGACGACCAGATCGAACTCGCCGCGGCGCGCACGCATGAACACCGTGTCCGGGGCAAACGGGCCCTGAGCATCGATGCCGTCGGCGCGCGCCGCCGCAATGGCCGGCGCAATGATCCGGCGCTCCTCGTCACCGAAGAGCCCGTCTTCACCGGCGTGCGGGTTCAGGCCCGCCACCGCGATGCGGAGCCGCTCTGCGCTGCCGTTCGCGATCCGCAGCGTGTCGAGGACCGCGTCGAAGCTCAAGGCGTCGATCGCGCTGCGCAGCGACAGGTGGATCGTCACCAGCACGACGCGCAACTCGTCGTTGGCCAGCATCATGCGCACCGGCGGCCCCCCGGCCAGCGCCTGAAGCATTTCGGTGTGTCCGGGGTAAGCGACGCCCGCCGCGGCCAGCGCGGCCTTGTGCAAGGGCGCCGTGACCAGACCGGCCGCAGCCCCACTCTGCACCTGGCGTACGGCCGACTCGATACATGTTGCCGCTGCGCCACCCGCGCGCGCATCGGGCAAACCCCAGGGCAGCAGGTCCAGCGCGGCCGGCAAGCCAGGGGGCTGACACAAGGGCAGGCAACGCGGCGGACATTTCCAAAGCTCGGCCGGCGATTCGAGGACCGCCAGGGGCCACGGCTCGGCCGTCAGCGCCATTGCACGGCGCAACACGCCGGCATCGCCGACGACCACGCAGTCGGCCGCAGCGCCGCGCTGGAACGCGCGCACGATAATCTCGGGGCCGATACCGCAGGCGTCGCCCATCGTCAGCAGCAGGGGTCGCGACGTCAGTTCCATCGCTCGATTGTCGGCTCAGGCGGGATTGGCGATCTCGATGAACCGATGCTCGAGCGCGAATTTTTCTGCCACGTGGGCGGCCAACGCCGGCGCGCCGAAGCACTCGGTGGCATGGTGCCCGCAGGCCAGGAAGGCAACGCCGGTCTCGCGCGCCAGATGGGCCTGCGGCTCCGACACCTCGCCGGTCAGGAAGGCATCGACGCCGGCGGCGATCGCGGCCTCGAAATAGCCCTGGGCACCCCCGGTGCACCAGCCAACGCGGCCCAGCGACCGGCCGTCGCCCGGCAACACGAGCGGCACCCGGCCGCCGAGCGCCGCCTGCACGCGGTCGGCCAACGCGGCCAGAGACACGTTCTCGCCCGCCGGCGCCGCGAAGCCGAGGTCCTGTTCGCCGAAGCGCGCATCGGCAATCAGGCCGAGACGCGCACCCAGCTGCGCGTTGTTGCCGAGCTCGGCATGCGCGTCGAGCGGCAGGTGGTAGGCGAACAGGTTGATGCCATGTGCCATCAAGCGCCGCACCCGCTCGCCCAGCCAGCCGACGAGGCGCCCGTCCTGACCGCGCCAGAACAGGCCGTGGTGAACGAGGATCGCATCGGCGCCGTCGGCGATCGCTGCGTCGATCAGGGCTCGGCTCGCGGTCACGCCTGAGACGATGCGGCGCAGTTCGGCGCGGCCCTCGACCTGCAGCCCGTTCGGCCCATAATCCTTGAAGCGGCCGACCTCCAGCAGCGCGTCGAGGTAGCTTTCGATCTGATTGCGTTGGGCCATCGCGTCCCCATCTCCCTTTCCATGCGCAAGACCTGGTTGATCTTCTCGCAGGCCGTTACCGTGGCGGTGGCGCTGCTCTTCGTCGTCGCCACGCTCAAGCCCGAGTGGCTCGGCCGATCACCGGGTCGCATGTTGCCGCAGATCGTGTCGATCGCCAGCGCGCCCCCCCCATCGGCCGCGGCGGCTCCGGCCAGCGCCGCGGACACAGGCTACCGCGCCGCAGCGCAACGTGCGGCGCCGTCGGTGGTCAGCATCGTCGCCAGCAAGGTCAACCCGCGCCGGCCGCAGGCAGACGACCCCTGGTTCCGCTTCTTCTTCGGCGATCGCAGCCCGCAGGACCAGCCGCAGCGCGGCCTCGGTTCCGGCGTGATCGCATCGCCCGAGGGTTACCTGATCACCAACAACCACGTCGTTGAGGGCGCCGACGACATCGAGGTCCTGCTGGCCGACGGCCGATCGGCGCAGGCCAAGCTGATCGGCACCGACCCTGACAGCGATGTGGCCGTCCTGAAGATCGAACTCGACAAGCTGCCGGCAATCACCTTCGGCAACATCGACGGCCTCCAGGTCGGTGATGCAGTGCTGGCCATCGGCAACCCCTTCGGCGTCGGCCAGACCGTCACGGCCGGCATCGTCAGCGCACTCGGTCGCAACCAGCTGGGCATCAACATCTTCGAGAACTTCATCCAGACCGACGCCGCGATCAACCCCGGCAATTCGGGCGGTGCGCTGGTCGACGCCGCCGGCAACCTCGTCGGCATCAACACGGCCATCTTTTCGCGTAGCGGTGGCAGCCTGGGCATCGGCTTCGCGATCCCCGCGAACACCGCACGGGCGGTGATGGAGAGCCTGGTCCGCAACGGCAGCGTCGTGCGCGGCTGGATCGGCGTCGAGCCGCGCGACCTGACGCCCGAGATGGCAGAGTCCTTGCGCCTGCCGGTCAAGTCCGGCGTGCTGATCACCGGCGTGCTGCAGAACGGACCGGCCGGCAACGGCGGCATGAAACCTGGCGATGTGGTGGTCAAGATCGCCGACCAGAACATCGCCAACACGGCCCAGCTGTTCAGTGCGGTCGCAGCTCTCAAACCCGGCGATCCGGCGACCATCGCCGTGCAGCGGGGCGACCGAGCGGTCGACCTCAAGGTTCAGGTGGCCCAGCGGCCGCCGCCGTCCCAGCGCCACGAGCGCTGACGCGTCGGCCTGGCGCGAGCCCACTTCACGCGGGCTTCACAAGAAGCCGCCACAGGCTTCCAAAAACCTTCTCGATCGGTCGCGATGCCCTGCGGCCACACTCGCACAGCGGCCGCGTCATCGTGGCGGTCGCGAGCTCGCTGTTCGCCGCATTGTTGATCGTCGCCTGGTCGCCGGCGCTAGCCGGTGACACCGACGCTGCGCCATAAGGGCCTTACCTCCACATCGCCAGCGACGACACACCCTTTGGCGGCTCGCGCCGTCGACGGGCGGCAATGTCGAGACCGCGCACGGTCACTGGCAACTGCGAGCAACCGGGTCCGGCCATGCGCCCGAGGAGCGCGGCGCAACGCGAAAGGGCCCTGGCTGTCATGCACGTCTGGTCGCCCGTCGCGCCGGCGCGAAGGCGCGGCGACGCATCGGGCGCATGGCCGGACCCGGTTGCTCGCAGTTGCCAGTGGCCGTGGTCTCGACGTTGGCAAGCCCCTGAACCCGCCGCGCCGTGCGTCACCGACAATCACATCGCTTACCGGCGCGAGCCGGGCGCGGCCCGCGCCGGCGGCTTCAAATCCAGCACGTAGTCGTCGCAAGCGAGCATTGCCCGTGTTTGACGCCAGGATCACAACCCAGTGAAGACGCTCACCCTGCCCTCCCCGTCCCCCCTCTACACGATGGCGTGGCCGCTGCTCCTGCTGGCCCTGATCGCCGGTTGTGCCTCCCCCCCTGCAGCGCCCCCCGCGCCCGCCCCCGATTCACCGGGTGGCGCCGTACCGGCGCCGCGTCCGCTGCCGCCGACGGTGTCGCCGCTGGTCAGCGAACAGCGTTGGCTCGACGAGTGGTTTCGCGGCACGCCGGTCGTGATCGCGATGAGCGACATCAACACGCTGACGGTCGAGGTGCCGTTGGCCAATGCCTTCGAGCCGGGCGCCAGCAGCGTCAAACCAGCGCTCGCGGCCGTGCTCGACCGGGTGGCGACCAGCCTGCGCCGTCAGGCTTCGATGCGTGTGTCGATCGCCGCCCCCTCGGATGCTGCCAGCGCGAATGCCGCGCTGGCCTCGACCCGAGCCGAACAGGTTCGTAGCCACCTGGTGTCCCGCGGCGTGCCGGCCACCCGGATGGCAGCTGTCGGCACGGCCCGCCCCGGCACGCCGGTGCAGCTCCGTCTGCTGGTCGCGACCCAGGCGATCGACCGCCTCGACGACACGGCGCTACCGGTGCCATCGACACCGCCAGCGGCCACCAAGCGCTGATCAGGCCGCCTGCAGCCTGGTGAACAGCGGGTCATTCCGCGACCGCGGCCGGTAGGCGGAAACTTGCCGGGCAATCGCAGCGATGTGCTCGGGCGTGGTCCCGCAGCAACCGCCCGCGATGTTGAGGAAGCCGCTTTTCGCGAACTCAGCCATCAGTGCAGCGGTGACGTTAGGTGTCTCGTCGAAGCCGGTCTCGCTCATCGGATTGGGCAGACCGGCATTCGGGTAGCAAGAGACGAAGGTGTCGCCGGCGACCTTGGCCAGCTCTTCGATGTACGGCCGCATCAGCGCCGCCCCGAGGGCGCAGTTCAGGCCGATCGCCAGCGGGCGCGCGTGGCGCACCGAATGCCAGAACGCGGCCACGGTCTGACCCGACAGGATCCGCCCGGAGGCATCGGTGACGGTGCCCGAGATGATCACGGGCAGACGCTCGCCGCTGGTTTCCATCAGTTCGTCGAGCGCGAAGATTGCCGCCTTCGCGTTCAGGGTGTCGAAGATCGTCTCGACCAGGAACAGGTCCACGCCGCCTTCGAGCAAGCCTGCCGCCTGTTCGTGATACGCGGCGCGCAGCTGCTCGAAGCTCACGTTGCGCGCGCCAGGGTCGTTGACGTCCGGGCTGATGCTCGCGGTGCGCGGCGTCGGCCCCAGCGCGCCGGCGACGAAGCGTGGCTTGTCCGGCGTGCTCGCCGCCTCGGCGGCCTCGCGGGCGAGGCGGGCCGCGGCAACGTTCATTTCGCGGGCCAGCGGCGCCAGGCCGTAGTCCTCCTGGGCGATCGAGGTCGCACCGAAGGTGTTGGTCTCGATGATGTCGGACCCTGCGGCCAGGTAAGCGGCGTGGATCTCCCGCAGCACATCGGGCCGCGTCAGCTGCAGCATCTCGTTGTTGCCCTTCAGGTCCTTCGGGTGGTCCTTGAAGCGCTCGCCGCGGTAGTCGGCGTCGGCCAGCTTGTAGCGCTGGATCATCGTGCCCATCGCGCCGTCGATGACGACGATGCGCTGGGCCAGCAGTGCCGGCAGGGCGGTGCCTCGCGTGTATCGGAGGGGGGCAGGATTGGCGTTCATGCGAACATTGTAGGAAGCATGAAACACCTGACCCCGCTCGAGGCCCATGCCTATCTGCAAACCCATCGCAAAGCGCTGTTCGTCGACGTGCGGATGGAGATCGAGTATCTGTATGTCGGCCATCCGCCAGATGTCGTGCGCCTGCCCTGGCATGAGTACCCGGAGATGCAGCCTCACGCGGAGCGCTTCGCCTTGCTGGTCAGGCGAGAGGCCGGGGACGACCTGGCGCGTCCGGTGGTACTGCCGCTCGGGCACGCGCGCGGTCGAGGCCGGCAAGGCCCTCGAGCGCCGGTTTCGCCGAGGTGGTGAATGTGCTGCACGGCTTCGAGGGCGATCTCGACGCCCACTTCCAGCGCGGCCGGCTCAACG
>DATDES010000194.1:0-14915 GCA_036522975.1 Burkholderiaceae bacterium
GAAGCTCGGCAGGCCGTTGGCGAGGTGCACCTCGACCAGTACTGCCGGGGCGTCAAGGCCGTCAATAGCGCGACTGCGCACCACGGCCAGTGTCATGAGTGACGTTGCTGCTCGATTTCGATGCGGTCCATTCTCGGGTCGCTGGGGGGCGCCTGTCCCTCCCTCGTAAGTGGGGCACCGTAACGGTGCGACGCAGTGCAACTCACCGAATTGGTGCGTAGTGGCGCGCGAGGCACAGGCTTTCTGCCCTGTCGCGGGGCGTCGTGGCATGGCCGCCCGCGGGCACGGAAGCTGCAAACGCGGTTGCATCCGCTTTCTCCTCAAACCCAATCACTCGCAGGAGCTACCCGCATGAACTTTCCCAACATCACGCTCGTCGCCGCCTTGGCGCTCGTCACGGTGCCTGCGTTCGCCCAGACGGCGGCACCGGCACCGGCTCCGCCTTGGACGCTGACAGGCAATGCCGGCCTGTTTTCGGACTACACCTTTCGCGGGATTTCTCAGACCAATGCCAAGCCGGCCTTCCAGGGCGGCTTCGATTTCGCGCATTCGTCAGGCTTTTATGCAGGCAACTGGAACTCGAACGTCGACTCCGCCATGTTCAACGGCGCCAACATCGAGATGGATTTCTACGGCGGCTACAAGACCACGGCCGAGGGCTTCGGTATCGACATCGGCGCCATCTACTACTACTACCCCGGGACGGGGGCTGGCG
This sequence comes from Burkholderiaceae bacterium, assembly GCA_036522975.1. GTDB lineage: Bacteria > Pseudomonadota > Gammaproteobacteria > Burkholderiales > Burkholderiaceae_C > CADEEN01. Next base: position 716 of record DATDES010000194.1, read on the forward strand.
GTTCGTTCGAGGTCAACAACGGCGAAATCTATCTTGGCGGGTCCTGGGGCCCGTTCACGGCCAAGTACTCCTACGCAGTGACCGATTTCTTCAGCGCGCCCGGGCCGGACTCGAGCGGCTCGTCGTACCTGGATCTGGGCTTCAGCTATGACCTCGGCAGCGGCTTCGGGGTCGTCGCCCATGTCGGTTACCAGACGCTGAAGGGTGGAGCCGTCTCCTGGAACAGCCAGATCGACGGTTCGACGCCGGACTCGATCACCGACTACAAGATCGGTGGGACCTACACGATCGAAGGGTTCGTGATCGGTGCCGCCTTCGTCGGGACGAATCGCGACTACAGCTTCGGCACGGCCACGCTGAAGGGCAAGAACATCAGCGACAACACTTTTGTTGTCTCGGTCAGCAAGTCGTTCTGACGCGCCGGCAACAAGGAGGTGGAACTATGAAAATGGTGACTGCAATCGTCAAGCCTTTCAAGCTCGACGAAGTGCGTGAGGCCCTGTCGGGCATTGGTGTCCAGGGCATCACGGTGACCAAGGTCAAGGGATTCGGCCGCCAGAAGGGGCACACCGAGCTCTATCGCGGCGCGGAGTACGTGGTCGACTTCCTGCCCAAGGTGCGCATCGACGCTGCCGTCGACGACGCGCTGGTTGATCGAGTGATCGAGGCCATCGAGGCCTCGGCGCGGACCGGCAAGATCGGCGACGGCAAGATCTTCGTCAGCACGCTCGAACAGGTGGTTCGCATCCGCACCGGCGAGACCGGCAAAGACGCGCTCTGAGCCCGGACAACAACACTTTCGAGACGATCAACATGAACAGACTCTTCCAGACGGCGTTGCTGTGGCTGGCACTGGCTCTGGCCGGTGTGACCCATGCCGCCGATTTCCCCGGCACAAAGGTGCTCTTCGAGACCGGCAAGGCGGAGATTCCGACGACCTCGGCGGGCGACCTCAAGGCCGTGGCCGACTACTTGGCCGCCAACAAGGAAGCCAAGGTCCAGCTTTCGGGGTTTGTCGACTCGACCGGCTCCCCCGATGCGAACAAGGAACTTGCCAAGCAACGCGCTCTCGCTGTGCGTGGTGCCTTGAAGACTGCTGGCGTCGCGGAGGAACGCGTCGTGCTGCAGAAGCCCGAGGACATCACGGCGGGCGACGGCGAGCTGGCGCGCAAGGTCGATATCACACTGTATGCGGCGGCTGCGACAGCCGGCGCGGCGCCCGCACCGGCCGAGGCGGCTTCTGCCGCCGCCGCGCCGGCAGCGGTTCCGAACAAGGGCGACACGGCCTTCATGATGACGGCCACCGCGCTCGTGATCCTGATGACCATCCCCGGCCTGGCCCTGTTCTACGGCGGCCTGGTGCGCAGCAAGAACATGCTGTCGGTCCTGATGCAGGTGTTCATGATCTTCGCGCTCATCTCGGTGCTGTGGGTCGTGTACGGCTACTCGCTGGCGTTCACGGCGAGCAACCCCTTCGTCGGCACTTTGGACAAGCTGTTCCTGAAGGGCGTCACGCCGGACTCGATCGCAGCCACCTTCAGCAAGGGCGTGGTTCTGCCGGAGTTCAGCTTCATCGCCTTCCAGGGCACTTTCGCGGCCATCACCACCGCGCTGATCGTCGGCGCCTTCGCCGAGCGCATCAAGTTCTCCGCGGTGCTGCTGTTCGCGGTGTTGTGGTTCACCTTCGCCTACCTGCCGATCGCGCACATGGTCTGGTACTGGGACGGCCCCGACGCCATCACCAATGCCGAGACGCTCGCGGCGGTGACCGCCAACGCCGGCTTCATGTGGGCCAAGGGCGCGCTCGACTTCGCTGGCGGTACCGTGGTGCACATCAACGCGGCGACGGCCGGCCTGGTGGGCGCGTACATGATCGGCAAGCGTGTCGGCTACGGCAAGGAATCGATGACACCGCACAGCCTGACGCTGACGATGGTCGGTGCCGCGTTGCTGTGGGTCGGCTGGTTCGGCTTCAATGCCGGCTCCAACCTCGAAGCCAACGGCATCGCTGCGCTGGCCTTCATCAACACCATCGTCGCCACCGCCGCTGCCACTCTGGCCTGGGCCGCGGGTGAAGCGCTGATGAAGGGCAAGGCCTCGATGCTCGGCGCCGCGTCGGGTGCAGTCTCAGGCCTGGTGGCTATCACCCCAGCCTGCGGCTTCGTCGGTGTGGGCGGTGCACTGGTGATCGGCCTCCTGGCCGGGATCATCTGCCTGTGGGGCGTCAACGGCCTGAAGAAGCTTCTCGGTGCCGACGACTCGCTCGATGTGTTCGGTGTGCACGGCGTCGGCGGCATCCTCGGTGCTCTGATGACGGGTGTCTTCGCCAGCCCCAGCCTGGGCGGCACCGGCATCTGCGACTACGTGGCCAATAAGTGCGGCGAGTGGGGCGGCATCGGCGCCCAGGTCTGGATCCAACTGCAAGGCGTGCTGGTCACCCTGGTCTGGTCCGGCGTGGTGGCCTTCATCGCCTACAAGATCGTCGACCTGGTGATTGGTCTGCGCGTGCCCGAAGACGAGGAGCGCGAAGGCCTGGACATCACCGCCCACGGCGAAACCGCGTACAGCAAGTAGGTCAAGGGTCTCTTAGGGCGAGCATTGGGGCCACCGCAAGGTGGCCCCTTTTTATTGCTTGTCGCCGCGCCTGCCGAGCACCTCGACCGCGTGGGCATAACCCTGCGCAACGATCTGGTCGAAGCGCTTCCACTCCAGCAGACCGACGCGATCCAGCGGCGGGTTGAAGTACAGATCGGTCTGCATCTGTGCATGGTGCTGGCGCGACATGCTGTAGAGGATGGTCACGTTCATCAGGTAGGAGGCCAAAGAGGGCAGCTTGTAACGGCGCTGCTTGCGCGGCCGCAGGCGGTCGCGCAGCAGGGCCCAGGTGCCGGGGACCTCGTCGAACTCGATGCGGCGCGCCTTCTTGCTGTTCAGGTCGACGCCGATCACGGTACCGACGCCGCGCACGTTGCGCATCACATCCACCGGGAAGTTGTTGAAGGTGCCGCCGTCGCACAGCAGGTCGCCGTCGACAATCGCCGGCGGCAGGGCGCCCGGGATCGCTGTACTGGCCAGCAGGGCTTTGATCAGCGGGCCGCCGACCAGTGGATGCTCGCGCGCGTGCGAATAGTTGGCGGCGATGCAGTAGTAGTTCTTCCACAAGTCCTCGATGTCGGCCTCGAAGCCCAGCAGTTCGGTCACCGACTGGGTCACGATGCGGCGCAGCCTGCGCCCGCTGATCAGCGAGATCAACGGCAGCCAGTTGATGTCACCGGTCGGGTTCACGCTGAATGCACGGCGCGTGATGTTTCGCGCCAGGACCATCGGTTGGTCGGCGGCCACCAGCGCTGCCATCACTGCGCCGATGCTGGTGCCGCCGACGAAGTCCACTTCGATGCCTTGCTCCTGCAGCGCCTGGTAGACGCCGAGGTGGGCGAAGCCGCGCGCGCCGCCCCCGGCCAGCACCAGGCCGACCGCGCTGCGGCTCTCGATGCGAGCCAGTCGGGCCATGTCGCGCTCGAGTTCGGGCCGGATGTGAACATGCTCGGTCACGGGCCGGCGCGCGAGCCAGGCCTGCGTGTTGCGCGGGCAACGCGTGTCGGCCGGGTGCAGCAGCACGAGGATCTCGGCGGCTTCGGCGCGTGGCGGGCGGTGCGCTAGCCAGTCGATCTCGACCGGATGCAGCACCGGGGCCTGGGTTGCGTCAGCGAGCAGCAGCAGCTCATCGCCGTGCCGGCAGCAGCGCCGCGTCCATTCGTCGGGCGACGCGTTGCCGACGAGGAGGACGAACTCGTGCTCGGACTCGATATTGTCGAGCACCATCGAGATGCGCCGGTTCAGCGCGGTGTCGCTGGCCAGTCCGTTCGCCGCGCCCGGCTCGCCAAGCGTCGCATCGAGCGCTGCCGCATCGAGCACCGTGACGCGGCCTTTGCCGGCCAGCTGCGCGGCCAGCTTGGCGGCAAAGCCGCGTAGATCGATCCCGTCGCTCACCGGCAGCAGCGTGATGGTGACCGGAAGCGGCACAGGATTGCGGTCGCCCTGCGTCTGCAGCCGGCGGATGATCTGCCGCGTCAGCGCCATCGAGACCTGCGAGCTGCTCGCGAGCAGCTCGGTAAAGTGCGCCTTCTCGAGGCGCACCAGCACCGAGTCGCGGATGGCGACCACGCTGGCCGAGCGCGGCTCGTCGGTGTACAGACTCATCTCGCCGATGACCTGGCCGCGGCCCATCTCGCGCACCATGCGCGGCACGCCGTTCTCGTCCTTGACGTAGGCACGCAGGCGACCGCTGATCGACAGGTACATCGAGTCGCCCGGCGCGCCTTGTTCCATCAGTGTGTGACCGCCGGCGACTTCGACCCAGGTCAGGCGTTCGCGCAGCAGGGCCAGGGCCGCCGGCTCGATGTCGCCCAGGAAATTGCGCAGGTGCTGGGCCAGCAGGGCGTCGAGGTGCTCGGGCACCACGGGCACTTCGTCAGGCGGCATCGGTCTCCACTCCGTCCTAGTTCTGGGCCGGCAGCATAGCGGCAGTGCGCGTCTGCCTTGCGTTCGGCACAGCGGCCCCCAACTGCCTAGAATCGATCGCGAGGCCCGAGCGCCCCGCATCGCTTCACCCGAGGCCCGCAACATGGTTCCCCATCTCATTACCGCGCTGACCGGACCGATCAACGAGCTTGAGCAGCGCATCCTCGAGTCGATGCCGGCGATCGAGCGCTGGTTCCGACTCGAGTGGATGGAGCACACGCCGCCCTTCTACAGCTCGGTCGATCTGCGTAACGCGGGCTTCAAGCTGGCGCCGGTCGACACCAACCTGTTCCCGGGCGGCTGGAACAACCTGACGCCGGAAATGTTGCCACTGGCGGTGCAGGCGGCGATGGCGGCGATCGAGAAGATCTGCCCGGAAGCGAAGAACCTTCTGCTGGTGCCGGAGAAGCACACCCGCAATACCTTCTACCTGGCCAACATCCAGCGCCTGACGCAGATCTTTCACCAGGCCGGGCTGAACGTGCGCCTCGGCACGCTCGATGCCGAGGTCAAGGCGCCGACGACGCTGAACCTGCCAGACGGCAACAGCCTGGTCCTCGAACCGCTGCAGCGCACGCGCGGCCGCCTGGGCACGAAGGACTTCGACCCCTGCACGATCCTGCTCAACAACGACCTGTCGGCCGGCATCCCGCCCGTGCTGGAGAACCTGCACGAGCAATACCTGCTACCGCCGCTGCACGCCGGCTGGGCGGTGCGGCGCAAGACCAACCACTTCCAGAGCTACGAGGAGGTGGCGAAGAAGTTCGCCAAGCTGCTCGGCATGGACCCGTGGCTGATCAACCCGCAGTTCGCACAATGCGGCGAAGTCAATTTCGCCGAGGGGGCGGGCATCGAGTGCGTGCAAAGCAATGCCGACGCACTGATCACCAAGATCCGGCGCAAGTACAAGGAATACGGCATCAACGAGAAACCCTTCGTCGTCGTCAAGGCCGACAACGGGACCTACGGCATGGGCATCATGACGGTGCGCGATGCGAAGGAACTCGAAGCCCTGAACCGCCGCACGAAGAACAAGATGAGCGTCATCAAGGACGGACAGGAGGTCACCGAGGTCATCATCCAGGAGGGTGTGCCGACCTACGAGCGGGTCAACGACGCCGTGGCCGAACCCGTCGTCTACATGCTCGACCGCTACGTCGTCGGCGGCTTCTACCGGGTGCACGCCGATCGCGGCATCGACGAGAACCTGAACGCGCCAGGCTCGGCCTTTGTGCCACTGGCCTTTGCCGAGAGCACCCAACTGCCGCGCGCCGGCGCCAAGCCGGGCGCCAGTGCGCCGAACCGCTTTTACATGTACGGCGTGATCGCGCGCCTGGCGATGGTCGCGGCAAGCTACGAGCTCGAAGCCACTGATCCGGATGCCGAGATCTATGACTGACGGCCCGCTCCGTGCCGCCCCACACGGCGCACAATAGCGGCCCAAAGGTCTCCAGGCGTCGCGCGCGGCGCCTTTCGCAGTGAGAACGGCCAGCACCAACAAGAAGAACCCCGCCGCACTGGCCGCTCTCACGCTCGCCGCCCTGGGCATCGTCTATGGCGACATCGGCACCAGCCCGCTGTATGCGCTGAAGGAGATCTTCCACGCCGGACATGTGGCTGCGACGCCGGACAACATCCTCGGTGTGCTGTCGCTGGTGTTCTGGACCATCACGACGGTCATCTCGCTGAAGTACGTGCTGCTGATCCTGCGCGCGGACAACCACGGCGAAGGCGGCCTGATCGCGATGCTGGCGCTGGCCACCACCGCCGTGCGCGACAAGCCGCCGCTGCGGCGCGCGTTGATGACAGTGGGTCTGTTCGGGACCGCGGTGTTCTACGGCGACGGCGTGATCACGCCAGCGATCTCGGTGCTCTCGGCGGTCGAGGGCCTGGAAGTCGCGGCCCCGCAATTGCACAACTGGGTGATTCCGCTCACCTTGCTGGTATTGACTGGCCTGTTCGCGGTCCAGCGCTTCGGCACGGGCGGCATCGGCAAATGGTTCGGACCGATAACCCTGGTCTGGTTTGTGACCCTGATGGCCCTGGGCTTGCCGCACATTGCGGCCCAGCCGGGCGTGCTGGTGGCGTTGAACCCGGGTTATGCGATCGGCTTTTGCGTCCATCAGCCGCTGGTTGCCTTCATCGCCCTCGGCGCGGTCGTGCTGGTGGTCACCGGAGGCGAGGCCTTGTACGCTGACCTCGGCCACTTCGGCAAGCGGCCGATCCGCATTGCCTGGTACGCGCTGGTGATGCCGGCGCTGGTCATCAACTATTTCGGCCAGGGCGCGATGCTGCTCGCCAACCCGGCGGCGGTGTCGAACCCGTTCTACCTGATGGCCCCCGACTGGGCGCGACTGCCGCTGGTCTTCCTGGCCACGGCGGCCACGGTGATCGCGTCGCAAGCCCTGATCTCGGCCGCGTTCTCGGTCACCAAGCAGGCGATCCAGCTCGGCATCCTGCCGCGCATGGTGATCCACCACACCTCGGTTCGCGACACTGGACAGATCTACGTGCCCTTCGTCAACTGGGGCCTGTACGTCTTCATCGTGCTGGCGGTGGTGATGTTCCGCTCCTCGTCCAACCTGGCCTCCGCCTACGGCATCGCGGTCACTCTGGACATGACCATCACCACCGTGATGACCTTCTTCGTCATCCGCTACGGCTGGAAGTACCCGCTACCGCTGTGCATCGCCGCGACCGGCTTCTTCTTCGTCATCGACGTCATGTTCTTCGCGTCGAACTTGCTAAAGCTGTTGGCCGGCGGCTGGTTCCCGATCGTCATCGGCATCGGCATGTTCCTGTTGATGATCACCTGGACCCAGGGCCGGAGCCTGCTCAGCCGCAAGCTGCATGACGATGCCATCCCGCTGCGGGACTTCCTCGAAGCGGTGTTCGTAACGCCGCCCACACGCGTGGAAGGCACCGCGGTGTTCCTGAGCGCCGAACCCGGCGCCACGCCGAATGCGCTGATGCACAACCTGAAGCACAACAAGGTGCTGCACGAGTACAACCTGTTCGTCAACGTCAGGCACCACGAAGTGCCGTGGATCGGCTTCAAGGACCGCATCGAGATGCAGGCCTTGGGGCACGACTGCTGGGCCGTCGGCCTGAACTTCGGTTTCAAGAATGACCCCGACGTGCCCGAGGCATTGAAACTGCTCGAGGGTCGCGGCGTCCCGCTCGACGAAATGTCGACCAGCTATTTCCTCAGTCGCGACATCGTGATCCCGGTCCTCGCCGAAGGCATGCCGATGTGGCGCGAGAAGCTGTTCGCGTCGATGCACCGCAACGCGGCAGCGGCAGCCGACTTCCTCAACCTGCCGACGAACCGGATCGTCGAACTGGGCGCCAAGGTCGAGATCTAGGGACCACCCTGAAGCGGCTGCGCCGCTCCCCCTCGAGGGCACCGCTGGCGGAATGGCGGAGCCAGATCCGGCGCGCGGTTGCTTGGTGTCAGGTGGTCGATCCGCGCGCGCGCAGCGTCGAGCCTTCAACGGTGACCTTCTGCCCCCGCGTTGGTGCGGTGCTCTGGGTGACGGTGCGCAGGCTGCCATCGTCCATGCGCACGCTCACCTGGTAGACGGTTGTGGCGCGGGCATGCTTTTCGACCTCGTTGCCGGCCACGCCACCACCCACGGCGCCGAGCACGGTGGCCACGCTCTTGCCGCTGCCGCCGCCGACCTGGTGGCCGAGCACGCCGCCAAGCACCGCGCCGCCGACGACGCCCAGGCCAGTGCCTTCGCCCTTCTGCTGCACGGTGCTGACCGACTCGACAGTGCCGCAGGTGGCACATACGCTGGCTGCCCGCTGCGGGCTTGCCTCGGGCGCCTTCACCGTTCCGCGTTGCACATGCACCGGCTTCGGCGCGGGCGTTGTTCGTGGCGCTGGGGGGGTGGATTTCTCGGCGCTGTCGGCCGTTGCGTTCGTCGGCGGTGTGGTCGCCTGGGCGATCAGCGGCGTGGGCGTCGCGGCCGGACGCGAATGGGCATCACTGGGTGCCGGTGCACGCAGGGCGAGGGTCGTCGCGACGGCAGTCAGGGCTACCAGGCCGATGCCGGCGCCGATCAGGGCCGCCGGCCGCGAAAAAACACGCTGGGTGGCGATCGGTGCGTGATGGGTCGAGTTGTTCGAGTTCATGGACGGGCTCCTTCCTGTTGCGGGTCGTCCGCATTCAACGCGTCGCGGCGCTTGCGGTCGTACACAAGGCGCTTCCGATTGCGACCGAACGTTTCAACAGCTAGGCTGTACGCAGCCGGTCAAGCACGCAGCGGAGCCCGCCGATGGCCAACAAAGTCACACCCCGCCCCACTCAGGCGCGATGCGCCAGCGATCGCGTCGCCGGCCTGACCGACATCGGGGTCGAACGCATGGGCGCAGCCGCAGACCGGCTCTCCGACCCGCGCACGTTGCGCCTGGAGAACCTCGACACCGATCTGCCACCGCCGCGCGAGGCCCTGCTGGCGACCGAGCGCGCGATCCACGACGACGACGCCAACAGTTACCTGCCGTTCTTCGGTCACAACAGCCTGCGTCGGGCCGCGACCGACCTGGTCACTCGCTTGGCCGGGCTGCCCGCCGGGGCCTACGACTGGCGGCGCCAATGCTTCGTCAGCGCCGGCGGCTTGAGCGGGGTGTTCAATGCGCTGCTGGCCTGCATCGATCCGGGCGACGAGGTCGTGATGACGAGCCCGGCCTATGTCGGCCTGATCAACCGTGTGCGCTTGGCCGGAGGTGTGCCGCGCTTCGTGGCGCTGCTGCCGGACCAACGGGGCTGGCGTCTCGACTTGGACGCCTTGCGCGCAGCGGTCGGCCGGCGAAACTCCCGCGTCAGGGCCTTCCTGATGATGAGCCCGTCGATGCCGACCGGTGCGGTGTTCGATGACGCCGAGTGGCGCGCCGTGTGCGAGGCTTGCGTCGCGGCCGATGCGTGGATGATTTACGACGCGGCGATGGAGCGCCTGCTCTTTGATGGCGCGGCCCACATCCACCCGGCGTCGCTGCCCGGCATGCACGAGCGCACGGTGACCATCGGTGCATTGTCCAAGGAGTACCGCATGATCGGTTGGCGCGTCGGCTGGGTCGTCTGCCCACTGGCATTGTCGGAGGCGATTGCGCGCGTGAGCCTCTCGAATGTAGTCACGCCGGTCGGGATCGCTCAACCGGCAGCCAGCGCCGCGATCCTGGCTGCCGACGACGGCATCGCCGCTTGCACGGCGACGTGGCAGGCGCGGCGCGACCTGTTGCTGCAGGAACTGCCCGACTTCGCGCTTGTCCGCCCGCATGGCGGCTGGTCCCTGCTGATCGACATGGCGCCGCGGGGCCTGAGCGGTCGCGCGGCCTCGCAGGCCCTGCTCGAACACGCGCAGATCGCGACGACTTCGATGGAGAACTGGGGCCTGCCCGACACCGCGCGCTACCTGCGCCTGGTGTTCGCCAACGAGCCACTGGTGCGCCTGACGGGCATCGGCGAGCGCATGCGTAGTGCCTTGAAGGCCTGAGGCCGGCGCGGGCCTGGCGCTTGTGCAACAGTAGCGCACCGCCGCCCGTCGCACCCCTCATGAGCCTGCTCTTCGTTTCCGACCCGCTTGAATCGTTCAAGACCGCCAAGGATTCGACTTTCGCGATGATGCGCGAGGCCGCACGCCGCGGTCGAACGCTGTGGACCTGCGAAGTGTCGCAACTGCTGTGGTGGCGCGGCGGGCAGGTCACTGCGGTCGGCGCGCGACGGATCTCGCTGACGGCTGACCCGCACGCCTGGTTCAGGGTCGAGGCGACCCAGGATTTGGTGTTGGCCGACACCCGTGCGGTGCTGATGCGCAAGGACCCGCCCTTCGACAGCGAATACTTCTACGCCACCCACCTGCTGGCGCAGGCCGAGCGCGAGGGCGCGCGGGTCTTCAACAGGGCGGCCTCCCTGCGCGATCATCCCGAGAAACTGGCGATCCTCGAGTTTCCGCAGTTCATCGGCCCGACCTTGGTCACGCGCGAAGCCACGGCTATCCGCGCCTTCCATGCCGAGCACCGCGACATCATCCTGAAGCCACTCGACGGCATGGGCGGCGCGGGGATCTTTCGCGTCGGGCCCGATGGCCTGAACCTCGGCAGCATCGTCGAGACCCTGAACCGGAACGGTAGCGTCTCGGTGATGGTGCAGAAGTACCTGCCCGAGATCGTCGACGGTGACAAGCGCATCCTGGTCATCGGCGGTGCGCCGGTGCCGTACTCGTTGGCCCGCATCCCGCAGGGCAGCGAGATCCGCGGCAATCTGGCCGTTGGCGGCAAAGGCGTCGCGCGGCCGCTGTCGGCGCGCGACCGCGAGATCGCCGAAGGCCTCGGCCCGACGCTCGCTGCACGCGGCCTGCTGCTGGTAGGCCTGGACGTGATCGGCGACTGCCTGACCGAGATCAACGTGACCAGCCCGACCTGCTTCCAGGAGATCGCCGATCAGAGTGGCTTCGACGTCGCTCGCTGCTTCGTCGATGCGCTGGAGGCGCAATTGCAGGCTCCGCGCCGTCCATGAACGGGACGGCCCTCGGCAGCGCCTAGCTCCACTAGGCAAGCGATGTCGGTGCTGCGCTAGAACCCAAGCAGTTCGATCTCGAACACCCGCTCGGCCAGCCACACGCCGGCCAGAGCGGCAATCACGAGCGAGCCGCCGAGCATGATCACGCGGCGGTAGAAGGTACTGCGCCGCAGAGCGAAGGCCAGCGGCAGGAAGACGGCGACGATCGCCAGCTGTCCGCCTTCGACACCGAGATTGAAGCCGACCAGGGCCAGTACCAGGGCTTCGCGTGGCAGGCCGAGGTCGGCCAGCACGCTGGCGAAGCCGAAGCCGTGGATCAGCCCGAAGACAAAGGCCACCGTCCAGCGTCGGCCCCGGAACAACGGCCAGACGTTGTTCAGCGCGGCGAGCAAGACCGACGCGGCGATGGCCGATTCGATCCAGCGCGAGGGCAGTTCGATCACGCCCAGCGTGGCCAGCGACAGCGTGATCGAGTGCGCGACGGTGAACGCGGTGACGATCTTGAACACGTCGATGAAGGCGGCGCGGAAGGTCGCCGCGGCCTGCCAGCCCGATGATCGCCGGCCGACGTGCCAGACCAGCACCGCCGGCAGCAGCAGCGAGAGCAGGAACAGGATGTGGTCGTAGCCGATCCAGATGTGCCACACGCCTTCGCGCGCGTAGTCGACGAACTGGGCCCAGCGGCTGACGGCTTTCAGCTCGAAGGTCTGCGTCGGCGCCTGCGGTCCCAGCACCGCGGTACGGGTGTTCCCCTGCGCCTGCAGCTTGAGCAGGCCGCGGTGTTGCGGGTCCAGGTCGGCGAAGAGCGTGTAGTCGACTGTCAATTGCGGCGTCTTGCCCGCGCAGCGGATCGCGAGCGGCAGCACGGTGTAGGCGCCGTCGGTGTGTGTGTCGACCAGTGGGGCGCCCGGCTCGATGCCGCAGGCGGCGCCATCGCCACTGCCCGCGCGCAGGGCCAGGCGGGCCAGCGCATAGGTCGCGATCTCGCCATGCTTGGTGCGGACTTCGCCCCAGGTGATCTCGCCGTTGCCGTCCGTGTCCAGGCCGAGCGCGACGTCGAGGTCGCGCAGCGCGATGTCCCACTGACCCTCGATCGCCGCGTCGCCGACCGTGATCGACAGGTAGCTGTCGGAGGGCTTGTGTGCCTGGGCAGGCGCGAGCAAGGCGAGGGCCAGGCCGAGGGTCGCGAAGGGGCGCTTCACTTCGCGCTCCCCAGCTTTGCCGCCAGCGATTGCAGGACGACACTTTCGACGCGATTCGCCGCGAGCCAGTCGTGGACTGCCGCGGCCGCGTCGGGCTGGCGCGCGGCGATGGCGGCTTCGAGCAGGATCCTGGCGTCGGCCGCCTCACGCTGCACCTCGTAGTTCCGGCGTGCCAAGTCCAGCGCGCGCGCAGCGTCGCCCTGAAGCTCGAGGGCGAAGCGGGCTTCCTCCTTTTCGTGCGTACTGTCGCCGCGCGCACGGGCAGCCGCGAAGCGCGCGGCCAGTTCGCGTGTCCAGCCGGCAGCGCGCGGGTCGGCGACGGCCTTGGCGGCGAGGGCCAGACGCAACAGCAGCGCGTCGGCGCGGGCACCACCCTCGAGCAGCGCGAGCACCTCGCGCGCACGGCCGTTGTCGAGCAGGAAGTCGGCATACGCCGCCCGGAGGTAGACGTCGGGTACCCCCAGCGCCAGACCTTCCTTGAAGGCGCGCTCGGCAATCGCCAGCGAACCGCGGCGTTCAGCGATCTCGGCCTGTCGCGTCAGCGCCCACAGCCGCTCCACCGGGGCGGCGCCGGCGCCCGCCTTCAGCGCCACTGCCAACTCGACCGCGGCCGCGGCCGCACGCCCAGTCAGGGATTCGACCGTCGCGCGGCAGGCGACGGCGAGCAGAGGCGTGGTCAATGGCGCCAGGCCCCTGCAGGCGCGCACAGCCGCCGGATAGTCGGCGCGCACCAGGTGGATAGCGGCAAGCCAGGCCCACGCTTCGGCGTTGTCCGGCTCCGCCTTCACGGCGGCGTCGAGGTCGGCCAAGGCCTCATCGAACTGGTGCCCATGCTGGCGCAGTACGGCCCGCTGCACCCGCACCGCCACCGGCGGGGCGGCCTCTGTCCACCACGGCGCCAGCGCGGCCTGGGCATAGCCGATATAACGCGGGTCACCGTCGGCCGCGGCTTCTTCGACATAGCGCCGCGCCAGCTGAACAGCCAGATAGACGTCCTGCGGCGTGGCACGCCAGGCGACACGCAAGGCTTGCAGGTCACGGGCCCGCGGGTCGATGGCGCGCGCCGGCACGCGCTCGAGGACGGTGGAGTCGGAGGCGGGCACATGCGGGGCGGCCGTCGCAGACAGCCACAGCACCAGCGAGGCGAAGAGGGCCACCAGGCGGGGAAGCGGCAGCAGCGGAAGCGTCATCGGCGCGGGGCTCGTCAGGGCAAAGCCCCGCACTCTACGTGCTGGGCGCCGGAGTCGACGCGGTTGCTGATCCAAGGGCACCAAGGGCAGACCCTGACGGCCGCCCCCACTGGGCTGCGTTAACTTCGCGCGCCGTTCGGGCATTGCGCCCGCCGGCGCGTTTGCGTAGCAGTCAATCCCCAAAACCGAAAGAGACACCCATGAGCAAGCTCCTGACCTCCCTGTTGTTCGCCGCCGGCGCCATCGCCCTGCCGGCACACGCCGCTTCGCACGCCGCAGCCGCCCCCGCCAAGGCTGCCGCCAGCGCGCCGGCCAAGAAGGAAGAAGCCAAGCCGGCTGCCCCCGCAGCCAGCGCGGCCAAGAAGGATGAAATGAAGAAGGACGAGAAGAAGAAGTAAGCTCTTCTGGCTCGTTGAACGAAGGCAGGGGCGCTCCCCCTGCCTTCGTCGTTTCAGAGTCTCGATTACGGCCCACCTGACATGAGCCTTCGCCAGCTACTGGACCACAGCGCGCGCTACGACGCCGAATACAGCGGCAACCTTTCCAGCCACCTGCCGATGGCGCTGGTGGCGTTGGCCCGTCTGGGCGCCGACGCGGCGACCCTGGCCGCCTTTGCCGAGCGTTACGCCCGCCGCCTGCGCCCGGCGCCCGCCGCCGAACCCTGGCCCGCCGGCGATGCCTGGAAGGGCCGCCTCGGTGATCCACGCGCCTGGCCGGCCTACCGCAGCTTGTTCAACGACTGGATCGACGACGAGGGCGTGCCC